>PDRU01000123.1 GCA_002748225.1 Spirochaetales bacterium
GGTAAATTCAACCGTAGGTCCGGCCATTTTCCTTAACAGTTTTTCCTGAGGGCCTGTGCCGGAAATAATTAAGCGGCGCTTCATCCGGTTACAGGCCTGGACGGCCAGATCGATCCGCTTATACGGTATAAAACGGGAAAGCAGATAGTAATAATCTCCAGGCTCCTGCCCGTCAGGAGAAGGAGTAAAGAAATCAGTTGAAACAGGCGGGTGCAGAACAGAAGCCTGGCGCCTGTAGGTTTTTTCTATTCGGCCGGCCACCTCCGTTGAATTCGCCAGAAAAAAATCAACCCTCTGTCCGGAAAGTGCGTCCCACTGACGAATACCGCTCATCCACCGTTTCATAAAGAAGCGCACCAGCGGACCCGACTCTGCCAAATATTCAGGATACAGATCCCAGGCGTAACGCATGGGTGTATGCACATAGCTGATATGCAGCGCCGAAGCAGGCGATAAAACCCCCTTGGCACAGGAAGAAGAACTCGAAAGGATCAAATCGTATTCCTGAAAATCAAATTCTTCAAAAGCCCGCGGCATAAATTTCAGCAGTTTCCGGTAATAACGCTGAACACCGGGAAGTTTCTGCAGAAAATGGCAATTTTCAATCCGGACATTTCATCAGTAAGCATTCTTATTCACAAAACCCCTTAAAACTGTCAGCAGCAGAATTTTCATATCCAGACCAAGGCTCCAGTTCTGTATGTAGTACAAATCGAATTCAATCCGTTTTTCCAGACTGGTGTTACCGCGCCAGCCGTTAACCTGGGCCCAGCCGGTAAGACCGGCCTTCATTTTATGCCGCAGCATGTATGCGGGTATTTCTTTGCGGAACTGCTCAACAAAAACCGGGCGTTCCGGCCTCGGGCCGACCAGAGACATATCTCCCTTCAGAATGTTCCAGAGCTGCGGCAGCTCATCCAGCGACGTTTTCCTGAGTACAGCCCCAAAAGGCGTAGCCCGCTTATCGGTTTTTGTATTCCATACAGCCCCCGATTCTTTTTCCGCGTCAACGGGCATGGAACGGAATTTCCACATGGTAAAAGACGAGCCCTCATAAGTAATACGCTCCTGCCCGTAAAAAACCGGCCCCGGAGAGGTTATCTTAATAATAAGGGCAATCAGTACCATTAAAGGCGAAAAAATAACAAGTCCCAGAAAGCTGCCCAGAATATCAACAAATCTCTTAAGCGACTCTTCCATTACAGACAGCCGGCTGCCGTTAAACTTTATGAGCGGAATACCATGAAAAGACTCAATGGTATATCCGATAAAGGTATTTTTAATATCCGGAAGAATCCATACCGGAATGGTTGTCCGGTTGTAATGCGCCAGATTATAATTCTGGGCATCGTAATGTTCGGCATTGTAGCCCATTATAATGGCATCAGGCTGACCGGAATTCTTCTGAGTGGGAATATCCTCAATTGAATTAATCCCGGAAATACCAAATTGTCCGCAAAGGCCTTCTGAATCCAGCCAGCCGGTAATACGCAGTCCCAGTTCCGGAGTTTGAATCAGCTGGGCGGCATAATCACGAATCTGCGGATTATTCCCCATCAGTACAATATGCTTCAGATTATGTCCTTTCCGGCGCTGCCGCAGCAAAGCCGCCCGGAAAATAAGCCGCTCCGTCAGGGAAAGAAGAACAAGAATAAAAGTAAAAATGAGCAGCATTATGCGGGAAAGCTTTGACGGATTAAAAAGATACAGCAGCAGAATAACAGTGGCCATTGTTTGAAAATGAGACTTGAGAACAGACAGTATTTCTTTATGCCACGAAAAATAACGCTGGGATGTATAAAGATTATTCTGGGAAAATATTAAATCCGAAAGAAACCCGACAAACAGCCCCAAAAGCAGGATTCCCCAATCAAGATGCTGAACGGGCATTCCCCGCATAAAATGAAAACGAACAAGATAAGCCGTTACCCATGCAATAAGAACCACCAGGAAATCCAGTATTCTGTAGACAAGCATAACGCGTGTAATGTGCAACGGATTTTTCAATACAAAACTCCAATAATACTCTTAGAAAAAGAGAGAGCTGGTTATGGTTATCTCCAGACTGTTAAAAATGTCCGACTTGTCAAAAGACCGGGGATCAATTCCAACAGACCCCACAGCCACCAGAGACGGCAAAACATCCAGGTACAGCACGAAATCAGCCCCAATACCAACATTGACATCCCGGCGGAAATCGAAGGAATCGTTCCCGTACGACAGTCCGACATCCACAAAGGGATGAACCTGGGCATCCCAAACTTTCTCAAAGCGCCAGAACTGAAAAGCCATACTGGCGTTAAAGATAAAACCGCCTTTACCGCTCATGGCGTTATTACGCACCCCCCGTATATACGAGGCAATATTACGGGGTTCATTCCACTGATAAAACGCGTAAGAGCGGGTGTAAAAGTTAAACCGCTTCCAGAAAGGCACATAATACCGTGCGGAGACATCGACAGAAGGTATAAAGAAAAAACCGCCATTACCGCCCATTCGGTAACGGTTTGAAACACTCACCGAAAAACCGCGTCTGAAGTTCTGCTCCCACTTCACCGAGCCGTAAGAAAGGGCATGACTCAATTCAACCGAATAAGGCTGCTGAAAGTTCGGGCCCAAATTTCCCCTGTAGTTAAAATTACACTCCATTCCCAGACCGACACCGTACGAGGCCTTCGGGAAAACCGGAAAGGACATATTGGCACCGGTCCCCGCGGAGTAATAGGAATAATCGTAGGAATTTGCAGGAGTTACTTCATCAATAAACTCCTTCTCGTTGTAGGAAAAGTCCATGTAGCCCGAAAGAAAAAAGCCCTTCGGCAGACGTATACCGGAAATGGCAGGATGAATATACCACTGACCTGTTTCTATTTTATCCGTATCGGAATTTTTCCGGAAATCCACGGCCATACCCAGATAGAGATCGGTCAGGGTGCCCAGAAAGTTGTTCCAGTAGTTTTTAACGCCCAGTCTGAGCCCGGTATTGGAGTCGTATTTAGGATAGGGAATGGCATAAAATGACACAGCATCAACAATTGTAAAAACAGCTGTGTAATACTGTTTTCCTTCCGTTAAACTGCCGGGAACCAGCTCATATTCCACCGATTTAAACACCCGGCGGTTCATCAGACTCTGTTTCTGATCATCAAGAACCTTAATTAAAGCTTCCAGCGAAACAAACTCATCGCCTTCCTTCACCAGTGCCAGAGCACGCAGGGCGGAATCTTTAGTTGTTCCGTCCACACGGTATTCAATACTTTGAAGAACACAAGGCTGTGCTGTTTGAGAATTCCCGTACACAAAACACAGCGGGAAAAACATAATAAAAAAAAACATCAAAAGAGTTATAACAGGCTTCATTTCCATACAATATAAAACCTATGTCTTTTTCCCTCAAGCATAAAGTAACGTTTATACGTCTTTACAAGGACAAATTGTCATAGGTATTGTGTTGTAAACAGCTCAGAGGGGGTTTTTGTGAAAGAAGTAATTAAGGGAATAGTTTTCATTCTGCTGTTCTGTTTTGCTGCATCAGCAGCCATGGCGCAGAGCCATAATGCCATACCGGTCGAGCAGGAAGCTCTTTACGATTTTCTGGACATGGCGCAGCTGCGCAATCTTATTCCGGTTATTCCGGCTGCCCGCCCCTATCCGCGCTCCATGATTGCCCAAAGCCTGAAGGAACTCAACACACACCGCGGCTCCTTAAGTGTTCATGAACAGGCCGTACTTGATGATTACATGGCCCGGTTTGTCGAGTACAAGGACAAACCGTTTAATCAGGACGGCAATTTCCGCTTTCCAAATGATTCCTTTCCCGTAACACTGGGAGGGTATGTCGGCGGTGTTGTCAGTACGGATATGGGCCATTTCAAAAAGCGCTTTAACGGTGCTGCATACGCGGGGCTCTATGCGTTTGGCGATATGGGAAAGTATGTATCCTGGGGACTGGATTTCAACGGCAGCGCTCATTTATGCGACAATTACCCCACAACTTCCAGCTACGGCCCGGAAGGCTGGGAACCCTACACCTATACAAAAACCTGGGACGGCGGCCTTCATCCGCTGGCCACACTCAGCCAGTTCTGGCAAATGCCTGTAGACTTGGCATTTGGCTACCGAATTTATCCGGAACTGGCCGCCAGCTTCTGGAACAACCGGGTAAACCTCCGTTTTGCCCGTATGCGCCACAGCTGGGGTGTGGGCGAAGGGAGCCTCCACCTGAACGCGAATGCGCTCCCGTTTTTTGCTCTGGAAACCTCATTTACACCCATCCGCTGGCTCTCCATATCGGCTTTAACCGGAGTACTGGAATACGGAGAACAGTTCCGCACCTATGCTGATTACGGTATTAAATCAACATCCAGAGAGCAGCAGAATATGTTTTCCATAATGCAGGTGGAAGCCTACCCCTTCCCCTGGCTGTATTTATCCTTTTTTGACGCGGCCGTGTATCTGAAACGTCCTGAACCGGCCTATCTGTTTCCCTTTATGAGCCGTTTTCTGGCCCAGAACAACATTGGAGATTATGACAACCTTATGATGGGAGGAAGCCTGGCGCTCTCATGGCCGGGACTGCTGCGCGGCTATTTCTCGGTATTCCTGGATGAAGCCCGCTTTAACAGCCCCGACTTCCTGCACAACCCGGCCAACATGTACAGTCTTCAAACCGGAATTCAGGCTCCCATCCCCGGACTTCCCTGGTCGAAACTCACTTTCCAGTACACCCGAATTGAACCCTTTACCTACACGCACTACTACCTGAAAAACGCTCCCGGATACACCCCTCCGGACAGCAATGGCGACGGACATCCCGACTACGCCATGGATACCGGATACATGAACGGCGGAGAAAGCCTGGGCTACGGACTGGAGCCCAACTCCGACGAATTCCTGCTCCAGGTAAAAAGCCAGTTCCGCCGGGGAATTAACCTGCACGGACACTACAGGCTGATCCGCCACGGTTATCCGGGCAGTGTGCGGGGAAGCACTTTTGAAGCCTGGGGATTTGATCCCGCTGATCCTTCCATTACCCCTGACCTGGACCCCGACGGCGCTTACTACGATGGAAACAAAAAGTACTTTTTAAAAGACGGAGTTTACGAGTGGTACCACATCGTATCCATGGGCGCCACTCTGGATACCCGGCGCTGGAATGAGTCGGTTCAGTTCGGTCTGGATTACTCCCTGGTGTTTCTCTACTACACAAACTACGCCAGTAACGGCCATTACAAACCGCTGAACACAGGCGCCTTTACCAATCAGGTGCGGAATATTGTTACCTTCTCGGCCAGCATATCACCCTGGTAAGAGCAGAGAATGAAAACCTCTACGGAGAACATACGGCGCAACCGCTACAGTTTCGGGCTGGGAACCATAGGACGGGACATGGTTTACAGCCTTATAAGCATGTACCTGATGTTTTATCTCACCGACATACTGCAGCTTTCCAACGCCGTACTCTGGTGGATAACATTTATTATTATGGCCGCCCGCATATTCGACGCCCTCAACGACCCTGTAATGGGAACCATTGTCGACAACACCCGCACCCGTTTTGGAAAGTTCAAACCCTGGATAGCCCTGGGCGCCCTGCTCTCAGGTATTTTTACTGTTCTGCTTTTTACAGATTTCGGACTTTCCGGCCGGGCCTATATTGCTGTATTTGCCGTTTTTTACCTGCTGTGGGGCATCAGCTTCACAGCCAATGACATTGCCTACTGGTCCATGCTCCCGGCTCTGTCATTTGAGCAGAAAGAACGGGAAAAGATCGGTTCTTTTGCCCGCATCTGCGCCAACGCAGGACTGTTTCTGGTGGTTGGTCTTATTGTCCCTGTTACTTCCGCGCTGGGGAAGCTGCTGGGCAGCATGAAAAGCGCTTACTTCGTTTTTTCGCTGGCTCTTGTAGGTATAATGTGGCTGTCGCAGAGTATTACCCTTTTTGGCGTTAAGCCCCCTCCTGCCCCGGGAAAGAATTCCGCCGGGCATACAACTCTGAAGGGCATGATCCGCGCCATTTTCGGTAACGACCAGCTCCTGTTTACGGCGGTTTCCATGGCGCTTTTTATGATCGGCTACGTAACCACCACCAGCTTTGGACTGTATTTTTTCAAATACGCCTACGGCAACGAAGACATGTACTCGGTTTTTGCCGTTATACTGGGCGTTTCCCAGATTGCAATGAACATGCTCTGGATAGGGGCCGCCGGAATACTACTGTTTGTCGGCCAGGCATTTATACAGCTTTTAATGCTCATGTTCCTGGCAGACACGGTGGAATACGGTCAGTGGAAACTGGGTAAGCGCAACGAAAGCGTTACATTTGCCCTTCAGCCCTTTATTAACAAAATGGGCGGGGCCATTGCCAGCGGAGTTGTCGGTATTGTGGTTATAATATCGGGCATTAACGATGCCCAAAGCGCCTCCGATGTTACCCCCGAAGGTCTGCTTATAATGAAGTCGGCCATGCTGTTTCTGCCTCTGCTTTTTATTCTGGCCGGTTACTTCATTTACAGGGCTAAATACAAAATTGACGAAGATTATTTTCAGCAGATAGTGAGCGAGCTGGAAAACAGCACCTGAAAAAAGTTGTTTATTTTTGGCATCCAATTACTCCAAGCAGTCTGGCACACTACAGCCCGGACAGACATAATGGAAATAATTCCTTTACCAAAAATAAATTAAAATAAAATTCAGCAGAAAAAGAAGTGTACGGAAGTGAATAATTAACGGCTGTCCCGCCGGTTCCGGCTGTCAGTATTACCGGAAAAAGGAATAAAAACAGCTGGAATACAAACTTTCTTCAAAAGTAGATATTGATTCAAATAAAATATAATGTATAATCAAATAAAATCATTATATCTTTCGATTAGAACACTACAGAAAGGAGATTTTACCCGGAGTTATGACAGTCTTACTGATAAGTTCTTCAACAAAGAGTCTCATCCATGGCTGATAAGATACTCTGCGGTGTTGACCTTGGCGGCACCAAACTGTCTATAGGGCTGTTTTCTCTCAAAGCAGAACTTGTTTCTGAATGTACCGTAACGGATCATACAGCTCTCAGCGGCGACGAAACCGTACATTATACGGCTGAACTTGTAAAATCACTGCTCAAAAAAGAAGGAAAGCAATTTTCTGATTTAACCGGTGTAGGCGTAGGCGTTGCCGGACATATCAACTTCCAGGAAGGACTTATTATTACCAGCAGCAATTTCCCTGGAACTTACAGGAATTATCCTTTCAAAAACAAACTTCAACAGCTGCTCGATGCACCGGTTTTTCTGGATAATGACGCCAATGCCCAGGCTTTTGGCGAATATCTCTTTGGAGCCGGGCAGGGCCGGGATAACATGGTATTTCTTACTGTGAGTACCGGCGTAGGCTCCGGTATTATAGTTAAAGGCAAATTACTCCATGGCCATTCCGGATTTGCAGGGGAAATAGGTCATACAATAGTAAAACCTGAAAGCAGAATACGCTGCACGTGCGGAAATTACGGGTGTCTTATGGCTTTGTGCGGCACACTGGGTTTCTCGGACAGATATAAGTACTGCCTGCAAGACGGTATGGAGTCAAATCTCGGCATAAAAGCTGAGAATGTCCCGCATATTGACGGCAAGTTTCTGGAACAGGGACTGAAAGCCGGAGACAAAATATCCCGGCAGATATTTGAAGAAACGGCAAATTATATTGGCATTGGCATTTACAACATATATCAAACGCTCAATCCCCAGACCGTAGTTCTTGGAGGAGGATTAATGAAACTGGGGAATGAGTTTTTCAATATTATAGAATCCCGGTTTGAGTCTCTGGTTCAGAATATGGTCTGGGACAAACTTGAAATTGTCCCTGCCTCACTGGGTGTCCTTTCCGGCATGCTGGGCGCTGCTGCCCTGACCCTGGGAAAATGAATAATTAAAACCCTATAAGGTGGTATTTTATGGATAAAACTGACGCCATTCTTTCTATAAGGGAAGTAAGCAAGTCTTTTCCTGGAGTTAAAGCTTTAAACAAAGTATCCATTGATGTTCAACGAGGCTCAATACACGGAATAGTTGGTGAAAACGGTGCCGGGAAATCGACACTTATGAAAATTCTTTCCGGTGTATACAAAAGAGATTCAGGAACTATTATTTTTGACGGAGAAGAAATAGGTTCAACCACTCCCCGCCATGCAATGGAGATGGGCTTAAGTATTATCTACCAGGAGCTTAATCTGGTTAACACCATGACCGTGGGCGAAAACATTTTCCTGGGCCGTTTCCGCAGCATGAAGGGAATGAAAAATATTCATAATACTGCCAGAAAAATTCTGGACGACATTGGTTCAAACATCAGCACCTATACTCTGGTAGATGATTTAAGTGTTTCCCATAAACAAATGGTGGAAATTGCCAAGGCTCTCTCTTTTGATTCCAAACTGATAATAATGGATGAGCCCAGCAGCAGCCTTACCCAGGATGAAATGAAAGAGCTGGCAAAAATTATTCACCATCTGAAGAACGAAGGTCTTTCCATTATTTACATCAGTCACAAGCTGGATGAAATTCTCGATTTCTGCGACACAGTAACGGTAATGCGTGACGGAACTGTCATTGCAACGAACCCTATCAGCCAGATAACCCGCAAAAAAATGATTTCCCAGATGGTAGGCAGATCTTTTGAGAAGGAATTTCCTGAACGTCCCCGCTGTACCGGAAAGACCATACTTAAAATAAAAAACCTCAACACCCTCAAGCTCAATGATATTTCATTTGAACTCAAAAAAGGTGAAATTCTGGGACTTGTCGGTTTGGTAGGAGCGGGGCGTACAGAAATTGTCCGGGCAATTTTCGGCGCAGACAAGGTTCATGGCCATGAAATTCAAATGGAAGGCCAAACTCTGCAGATTAGAAAGCCTGCCGATGCCATGAAAAAGGGCATTTGCCTGGTACCTGAAGACAGAAAACAGCAAGGGCTTATCTTACCCTTCTCGGTAGAATCCAACATATCCATTGCAAGTCTTAACAAGATTTTTGTTCACGGCTTTCTTGACAAATCTATTGAGAAGGAAATTGCAGATAAACATGTCAAAAGCCTCGGGGTTAAAACACCTTCAATAAAGACACAGATAGAATACCTCTCCGGAGGGAATCAACAGAAATGCATTGTCGGCAGGTGGATGGAACTCAACCCTAAGGTGCTTATTATGGACGAACCCACCCGGGGCATAGATGTGGGCGCGAAATATGAAATCTATCTGTTAATGAAGCAAATAGCCGAAAACGGAGGCTCCATTATTCTTATATCGTCCGAACTTCCGGAGGTTCTCAGTATGAGTAACAGGGTATTAACAATCTGTGATGGACGTATTACGGGGGAATTCAACCCGGAGGAATCATCCGCTAATGAAATTATGGATAAAGCTTTCGCTTTTTCAGGGCAAGACAATTAATTATGAAAGAAAAACAACTGCAGAAATTCAAGCCTGATTACAGGAATCTCTTTCAGAAACATCTGGTTCTGGTTCTTATAGGATTATTGATTCTTGTAACCATCATTGTTGAGCCGAAGTTCTTTACTCTCGGCAATTTCACCAACATAATGCGCCAGTTCGGTCCGCTGATAATGCTTGCAATGGGCATGACCTTTGTCATTATCGGAGGATTTATAGACCTCTCCGTAGCAGGCATTATGTCGCTTACAGCGGTAATAACACTCTCGTTAATTGAACCGCTGGGACAGGTTCCGGCCTTAATTGCCGGACTGCTGATTGGAACTGCCGCGGGCTTTTTGAACAGCCTTATTATGCTTTCCAGCGGCGCCCTTACTCAGGCTGAAGGGCTGTTTATCAGCTATGGAATGAGCATTGTTTACGGAGGAACAGCTCTGTTGTACACCGGCGGTGTAACAAAACATATGAGCTACATTACGGTTAACTATTCCCTGTTTACTGCCATTGGTACCGGAACCGTAGGTGTATTTTCCGTATCATTTCTGATTTTCCTGGGCTTTCTGGCAATTCTCTACATTTTTCAGAACAAAACCTACATGGGGCGTGCCATCAGTCTTGTAGGCGGCAACAAGGTAGCGGCCAGACTGGCCGGAGTTCCCATAGGTAAAAGCATAATGATGATTTATACCATCTCCGGTTTTATGGCAGCTGCCGGAGCTATTGTTCTGTTCTCAAGAGTAACCACGGCCTCTCCGGTTCTTGGACGGGGTTTCGACCTGAATGCCATTCTTGCGGTTGTTGTAGGCGGAACTTCATTGAGCGGAGGAAAAGGAAATGTTCTTCGTACAGTTGTTGGAACCATGCTTGTTATTCTACTGGCTAACTGCATGAATCTTTTGGGCGTAACAGTTTACATGCAAAATGTAATGAAAGGCCTTATTCTGATGCTGGCCATATGGCTGGACAGCCGGAAAGGAATATAATTATGAAGAAAATTCAGTTACTGAAAATGGCCACCCGCCAAAAAGCCTTATTGACAGTACTGGCAATATTCTGCCTTATGCTGTTCTTCAAAACCAACTTTTTTACGGCTTTTAATCTTCTGGACATGCTCAACTCAGCCTCCATTCTAATGATTGTAGCCTTTGGACTGACCATGGTTATTATAGCCGGCGGCATTGACCTTTCAGTCGGCGGAACCCTGGTTGTGGCCGGAATATTAACCATTCAGCTGATGGATTACATGCCTCTGGGGCTGGCAATTATCCTCGCAATGCTTTCAGGTGTCCTTATTGGAGCAATAAACGGTTACCTGGCTGTTTATCAGAAAACAGAACCTCTTATCATAACCCTGGGTATGGGCCTGGTACTCACGGGTGTTGGGCAGCAGCTGACAGACGCACATCCCATTTCGGCAAAGGGAATGGAGTTCATGATGATCAGTAACGGCTACTTTTTTGGCAAGATACCCAATCTGGTAGTTTTTATGCTTGCAGTTCTTGTTATATTTTATGCCATTTTAAACTACAGCGGTTTCGGCCGTAACTGCTATGCCATTGGAGGCAATTACGACGTTGCTGAATATTCGGGTATCAATGTAAAACGTGTTAAAGCGGCAACATATGTTCTGAGCGGTCTTACCGCTGCCCTTGGCGGCATACTGCTTTCCTCAAAACTGAATTCCGGCTCATCCATATATGGAGAAACAACGGCACTGACAGTTATCAGCGCGGTTGTTGTAGGAGGAACATCTCTGGCTGGAGGTACAGGCGGTGTATTTCAGACATTTATGGGCCTTTTGGTATTTGCGGTAATGGAAAACGCCATGAACATGCTGGGAATTGACGCCTACGTGCAGATGATTCTCCGCGGTCTGGTCATTGTTACCATTCTGTATCTTGACAGCTACAGCCGCAAAAGAAAAAGGGAAACTGTTTAGTTATTTTAACCTTTTGGTTAATAAAATATGGAATCTTAAGGAGGAGACCATGAAGAAAAAATTATTGACGGTTGTATTTGCTGTACTCCTGGCAGGAACAGCAACTGTGGCATTTGCGAACGGTGGAGCGGAGGGAAACTCTGACGGAGCCCTGCCGAAGGTAGGATTCCTGCCCGGTGATATGGCTAATGAATCACAGGCTTTCTCTGCTAAAATGTTTAAGAAATACGCCGCCGATTACGGCTTTGAAGTTGTAATACTGGATGGAAAAGGCGATGCCCAGGTTCAGGCACAGGTTGTGACAAATGCCATTGCCCAGAATCTTAAAGCTATCTTTGTTAATCCCAACGATGTTAATTCCATTATTCCAAGCCTTATGCAGGCAAAAAAAGCCGGATTAATTGTAGGAATGTTCTCTTCAGATGTTCCGAAAGAAAGTGCCTCGGCTCGTGACTTCTTTGTGGGAGTAAACGATAATATGGCTGGAGAAGCTGCCGGCGATGCTTTTATAAATAAATTTCCCAACGGCGCAAAAATTGTTGAGATAGGCGGCCAGGCTGGACATGATGCCCAGATAAAACGCCATGACGGATTCAATAAGCAGATAAAAGGAACATCTCTGGAAGTTATTGACTACAAAGCCACCCAGCAGTGGGCCACCGATCAGGCTATGGCCATTATGGAAGACATGATAACAAAACACGGCGATACCATTCAGGGTGTTTTCTGTCACTGGGACAACGGCGCAACCGGTGTCATAAGCGCACTTGATGCCGCTGGCATGAAAGATGTATTCATTGTTGGAGTAGACGGAAACAGGGCCGGCTTTGACCAGGTCAGAGAAGGTAAGCAAAGTGTTACCATTATGCAGAACTTTGAAAATATGGCGAAGAAAACACTTGGGTTTACCCGGGATATTCTGGATGGCAAAACAATAGAACCTGTTAATTTCATTCCTCTGGACATTGTCAACCTCGATAATATTGACAATTTTACTGCTCCGGAATGGTAATGAAACCATAAACCAAACCATTAAGGTATTACGGGGCTGTTGCAAAAATCTGAAAAGATTTGACCAACAGCCCTTTTTTCAGGCTGTCAGGCTGTCAGGCATCCAGCGGCAGAATGCGGCAGCCGCTTTTACCGGCAAGATGCTGCAGTTCTTCAAATTTCTCAGCGGGAAGAGCCGAGAAAGTATCGGAGAACCTGTAAGGAAGCCCCAAGGCCCTGTATTTTGACTCAGCAAGCGGGTTGAAATTCAAAAGTTCCAGGGAAATATTACCCGGCAGATCCGCAACAAATTGAGAAACACCAGTAACATTTTCCCTGGAATCAGTAATACCGGGTATAAGAGGCAGACGGACAAGCAAGTCCTGACCGGTGGAAGCAACATATTTCAGGTTTTCAAGAATTATCTTATTATCAACACCGGTGTATTTTTTGTGATTATCCCCGTCAAGCAGCTTCAAGTCCGCCATAATAAGATCAACAAGAGGAAGAACATCCGTAACAGTTTTCTGAGCGGCATAAAGCGTTGTTTCCAGGGCAGTATGTGCGTTTCTCAATTTACAAAGCCTGAAAACTTCTTTTACAAAATGAGCATGAACCAGAGGCTCTCCTCCGGAAAGCGTTACACCTCCTCCGGAAGTTTTATAAAAAACTTCATCCCTCAGCAGTTCTTCAGCCAGTTCCTCCGGAGAATAGTCATGACTGTCCCAGTGAAGGGAGCCTCCATAATTCCAAAGCGTGCGCTCAAAGTTTATACCTTCCGGATTCTGGCACCATACACAGGCCAGCGGACACCCTTTCAGAAAAGCTGTTGTCCGTATGCCCGGCCCGTCATGGAGCGCATAACGTTTAATATCGAATACAAGAACTCTGTTTTTGGAAATCATTTGAATATTCTGTTTATGCCAGTGACAATAATATCTGTAGCAGTCTGGTTAAGGTAACCATATTTCATTACTTCACGTTCCCTCTGCCATACACGGTTTCAGTCTACCGTCTTGCATTTGAAACCATTTTACAAATCATATAGAAGCCCAACAAGTGAATTTTGAAAAAAAATCATAAAAAACCGCAAAAAACCTCTTGCCAGCGCTTTCATTTGTAAGTAGAGTATATTTGATCTGAAAAAAACAGGGGGCCAAAAATGGCACAAATAACAGTTACCGGCTATACTTCCCGCATTCAAAATTTAAGAGAAGAAGTTCTTCAAGCCAAATCAACCATCTGCCTGGACAGAGCCAGATGCTATACTGAAGTTTATAAAAATCATCCGGAACAGCCGGTAATAATACGGCGCGCCCAGGCCCTCTCCAAAACACTTAGAACAATGAAAATTTTCCTGGAAGAGGGCACTTTACTGGCAGGGAATCAATCATCATCGCTGAGAGCGGCTCCCATATTCCCGGAATACGCGGTTGAGTGGATTGAAAAAGAAATTGATGAGTTTGAAAAACGTCCCGGAGATATTTTCTATCCTTCGCAGCAGACAAAACAGGAATTGCTTGAAATTTGCGCCTGGTGGAAAGGCCAAACAACCCTGGACAAGGGACGTGCTCAAATGCAGCCCCTCCACCAGATGATACATGAAACCGGAATTATCCGCGCAGAGGGCAACCTTACATCCGGTGATGCTCATATTGCCGTGGATAACCGGCAGATTCTGTCAAAAGGTATTGGCTTTTTTGTTGAGAAAGTGAAAAAATTGCGGAAGGAATGTAATGTAACCAGTCTTGCCGATCTCAAAAAAAGTCAATTTTATGAAGCTGTTCTGCTTACACTCGAAGCCTTTCAGGGTTTTATTCTCCGCTATGCCGATCTGGCAGCCGAGAAAGCAGCCATTACCGAAGATAAAAAACAGGAAGAAGAACTGCTGGAAATAGAACGGATATGCCGCAAAATTTTCCAGGATCCTCCTGAAAGTTTTCATGAAGCCGTGCAGCTTACCTGGTTTCTGCATGTAGTACTGCAAATAGAAAGCAACGGCCACTCCCTTTCTTTAGGGCGGCTGGACCAATACCTCTACCCCTATTACCAGAACGATATTGACTGCGGAAAAATAGACCAGTCTTCAGCCATGGAACTGCTGGAGAATCTCTGGATAAAACTCATGTCAGTTCATAAAATCCGTTCCTGGTCTCATACCAGGTTCTCGGCCGGCAGCCCCCTGTATCAGAATGTAACCATAGGCGGGAAAAATATTGACGGCAGTGATTCGGTAAACGACTTGAGCTTTCTTATCCTGCATTCTGTAGGAGAAACCCGGCTGACCCAGCCCAATCTGTCTGTCCGTTTCCATAAAGATCTTTCTGATGAATTTTTAACAAGCTGTCTGGATGTTATACGGCTGGGCTTCGGAATGCCCGCCTTTAATAATGATGAAGTGGTTATTCCCGCCTTTATGGATTTGGGCGTGGAAGAAGCTGATGCATACGATTACTCGGCAATTGGCTGCATTGAGGTTGCTGTTCCCGGGAAATGGGGTTATCGCTGTACAGGAAAGCATTTTCTGAACTTTATGCGTATTTTCATGGCCGCTCTTAATAACGGTACGGATACGGAGTCTCAAAGAACATTCTTCCCCGGAAACGGAACTCTTGCTGATTTCAAAGACTATAACGACCTTCTCAAGGCATGGGATATTCAGGTGCGCCAATACGCCAGGGCGGGAATTGCCATAGACACAGCTATTGATGTGGTACTGGAAGAAGAAGCGCCCGACATTCTCTGCTCCACATTTGTGGACAACTGCCTTGAAAGAGGTAAAACCATTCACGAAGGCGGTTCCAAATACGACTTTGTTTCCGGACTGCAGGTAGGAATTGCCAATCTTGGTGATTCTCTTGCGGCAGTTAAGAAATTTGTTTTTGACGAAAAATCCATTAAACCTGAAGAATTAATGGAAGCATTAAACACAAACTTTCAAACTCCCGAAGGGCAGCAAATCCGAAACCGCCTTATTTATGAAGCACCTAAATACGGTAATGACGATGACACTGTAGACCTTCTTCTTGCGGAGGCCTACAACTCCTACATTGACGAAATTCAAAACTATCGGACAATCCGGGAAGGACGCGGTCCCATCGGATGCAGATATTACGCAGGTACTTCAAGCATATCCGGCAATGTGCCGGCAGGCTCAATTGTTCCCGCAACTCCCGATGGCCGCCTGGCTTACACACCACTGGCAGAAGGAGCTTCTCCCAGTGCGGGAATGGACACCAGCGGCCCTACGGCGGTATTCCAGTCAATTGCAAAACTTCCTACAAACAAAATTCTGGGCGGTGTTCTGCTGAACCAGAAAATTAACCCTGCCCTTTTTGATGAGGCGGGTAATAAACCAAAACTGGTAGGACTGATCAGGGCTTTCTTCGCGGAACTCAAGGGATGGCATGTACAGTACAATGTTGTATCAAGGGAAACTCTTATTAAAGCCAAAGAGAATCCTGTCGAATACAGAGATCTGGTAGTAAGGGTAGCCGGTTACTCGGCATTTTTCACCACACTGTCTCCCGAAATGCAGAATAATATAATTGAGAGAACCGAACAAAGCATATAAGAGTAAGACAGACGGGAGTAAAGGAAATCAATTGGCAATAATAACAGTCATTCCTGTTTTTTCCAATTGTTCCTTTACTCCTTCAGGAATTCCCGAGTCGGTAATAAGATAATCCACATCAGACAAATTACATATTTTTGACATTGCCGTTTTGCCTATTTTCTTTGAGTCGCTGAGAATAAAAACCTGAGGGCTTTTCTTTACCACCTCAGAAGATATTTCAGTACGAAGCATATCGGAACCGGTTATTCCGTTTTCAAGAGATATGCCGTCCACACCCAGAAAAGCCTTAGTAAAATTGATAGTATTCAATCCCATTTGGGCCAAAGTGCCAACAACACATTCTGACTGATGCTGAAATATGCCGCCGAGAAGAACCACATTCATTTCAGACTCTTTAAGCATGCGCGTAATAAAAACATTGTTGGTAATAACTGAAAGACTCAATTCATCGGGCAGACATCTGGCAAACAAGGCGTTGACAGAACCAGCCTCAATAAAAATAGTTTCTCCTGTACTGACAAGTTTTGCGGCCTGCTCCGCTATGGCCTTTTTGGCTTCATAATTAATACTCAAACGGTGAGATATTTCATCTTCACTCTGAATAAGTGCGCCGCCATGAACCCTGCGAATAAAGCCCTGCTCCTGAAGCAAAGCCAGATCCTGCCTTATGGTAACACCGCTGACACCCAGTAATTCAGTTAATTCATGAACCTTAATTTCATGTTTACTGGCGATATAATTCAAGATTTGCTGTTGTCGTTTGTTCATTGTTATGCCCGGATAATAATACCAGCATAAGCTTAATGTGTATACTGACAGAACTTCCCAGGCCGGCAGGAAGTACGCAATTTCCATAATCCGCCGGCAGTTCCAGGCCGATAAAGAACTATGAAACTGAAATACAACGCGCCGGCCACCCTTACTTTTGCCCTTATTTCGGCTGTGGTGCTCCTTACTGATCAGTACATTATGCCCGGGTTCATTGAAGCCCTCTTTACCGCTGAAGGTTCGGCCACTTTCCGTCTGGACGACATACCGGCCTATATCCGCATGTTCACCCACATTTTCGGGCATGCCGGATGGGACCACCTGCTTTCCAATTTAACCTTGATTTTGCTGCTGGGCCCCATTCTGGAAGAAAAATACGGAACAAAACCTGTGGCCTGGATGATTGTGGTAACCGCGCTGGTCAACGGCCTGGTTAACGCGTTTTTCTTTGAGGCCGCGCTGATGGGATCGAGCGGTGTGGCGTTCATGATGATTCTGCTGGTCAGCTTTGCCAATATCAAGGCCGGAGAATTCCCCCTTACAGCCATTCTTGTAGTAGGTCTGTACCTGGTTAAAGAAATTCTTGCCATTTTCCGTTACGACGATGTTTCCCAGGTTTCCCACATTATCGGGGCGGCCTGCGGTGCCGTATTCGGTTTTGCCCGTACCGTTTCAGCGCGCTCCAGGGGAACTGCGGCGCCCTTACCGGCCGGTACAGGCGGACAAACCATAGTCAATTAACTACAGGCGGCTGTTTATTGCGGCTGATTCATTCTGCAGATCGGCTTTGAGCATAACCAGATATTTCCGGAAAGCCAGCAGCTTGTCCGTTTTGGCCAGCTCTTTGGGATCTTTGGGAATGGCCCGTTTTGAATATAAAAATGAGCGAACCTTATTATGCACATCGTACAGCCTTTCCCAGGCAACCTCTCCGCTGCTGTCCCGTATAACAGTATTAATTTTTAATTCAGTGTTGGTGGCATAAACAGGAACTCCGAAAAAATTAAAGAAAAATCCTGTCGAATAAGAAAAAATAATACCAAACATACCCATTTCATGCTCGGAAAACTTTATTTGCAGTTCAATTTCACCCTTCGGCTCACCCTGAAGAGAACAGATATTCGGCAGCTCACTGGCAAACAGCTCCCGCATGTAATCCTGATCCGTTTTGTAATTAATACCGCCTGTTACTTTCAGCGTTTCAGGACTTATTGCAAGATGCTCCAGCCTGGGATTAACGCTTTCTTTACCCGGCAAAAGATACTTGTCCTTCATGGTGGAACAACCTGCCAGCAGGAGGCTCAGCAGTGCTGTTGTTATTGTGAAAAACTTCTTTAAACGGCACGACATATTTAGACTCCTTTTATTCCTATATATAAACATTACCCGGCAATTGTCAATCAGGCAATTTATCGGCTATTCTGGCCCAATGACCGATACCTCACTGATTGAAAAACGGCTGGAGACCATCCGTCCCCGTTACGAAGAGCTGCAGAAAGCCATAGCCGATCCTTCCCTTCCCAAAAACCCCAAAGCCTACAAGGAAACCATGCAGGAATACGGGCATGTGGAAGAAATTATTACTGTTTACGATGAACTTCTTGATGTTAAAAAGGAACTGGCAGAAGCCCGCACCATGGCTTCGGAGGAATCGGACGCGGAGCTGCGGGAAATGGCCGCTGCCGAAACAGAAGAGCTGCAGACAAAAGAAGAAAAACTGACAGGACGGCTTAAAGTACTGCTGGTTCCCAGAGACCCGCTGGACGGCAAGGATATTATTGTGGAAATCCGGGCAGGAACCGGCGGAGATGAAGCCGGCCTGTTTGCCGCCGACCTCTACCGACGCAGCGTGTACGGCAGCCTGCGCTACGAGTCGGGAGTGCACCGCGTACAGCGGGTGCCGGTAACCGAGTCGCAGGGGCGTATCCATACCTCGGCGGTAACCGTGGCGGTACTGCCGGAAGCCGAAGATACCGACATTGAAATTAACGACGCCGATGTAAAAGTGGATGTGTACCGTTCCAGCGGTCCGGGCGGGCAGAGCGTTAACACAACAGACTCCGCCGTACGGCTTACCCACCTGCCCTCCGGTCTGGTGGTAACCTGCCAGGATGAAAAAAGCCAGATAAAGAACAAGGCCAAGGCCTTCCGCGTACTCCGCTCCCGCCTCTACGAACTGGAAGAATCCAAACGCCAGGCCGAACGGGCGGCCGAAAGGAAAAGCCAGGTGGGCAGCGGTGACCGTTCAGAACGTATCCGCACCTACAACTTCCCCCAGAACCGCCTTACCGACCACCGCATCAACCTGACCCTCTACAAGCTGGACCACGTTATGGAAGGCGAAATTGACGAAATTATTGACGCCTTGAAAGTCAGCGCTCTGGAAGAGGCCCTGAAGGGCTGATACCCGTTCCCTAACCGGTGTGCCGGTAGTCTGCCCGGCCGCTTTCCAGCTTATTCCAGTAGAAATGCGCCCAGATAAAAGCCAGAATGGCCCCCAGGACATTTCCGGCAATCAAACCGCCCCACAGCCCGTAAATCCCCCAGTCCAGAACATACACAAAAAAACCTATAAACGGTAAAGACAGCCCCAGCATGCGCAGTCCGGTCAGAATAAAGGCCGGCCATGGACGTCCCATGGCCTGGAAAACAGCCCGGCACATAATGGCCACAGCCGCAAAAATAAACGCGTACTCTGTTATACGCGCCTGAAGAACCGCGTAACGCAGCACTCCCTGATCCGATGAAAAATGACTAAAAATCCAGCGGGCCGGAACAACCACAAGCGTGGCAGATATTAACACCGCGGCAACCGACAGTATAAGGCTGGTACGCCAGGCCGTACGGGCCCTGTGCAGAAAACCCCGTCCAACGTTCTGGCCAATTACCGTCAGCAGAGAAGCGGAAAGGGCAAAAATGGGTATCATAACAATCTGTTCCAGCCGTCCCACCAGGGAAGCGGCCGTCATGGAAAGCGGATCAATGGAAAGATAAATACGGTTCATTACAAGAAATGTCAGAGACATCAGAATCTGGGCCAGTGTCTGCGGCACGCCTACTGAAACAATTTTCCATATCAGATTCAGCCTGATATGACGGAATTTCCAGGCAATGGGTACGGTAGTTCGCCCCGAAGCAAACACCCAGAGAATATAGATAAAGG
>PDRU01000162.1 GCA_002748225.1 Spirochaetales bacterium
TACGGAGCGCCTAAAGTTAACTATGCCCTGCAGATGGCGGTAAAGGAGCTGGCAGTTGAACTGGGCATGGATCATGTCGAGCTGGTTGAAAAGAACCGTGTCCGTGAAGGTGCTATGCTGGAAATTCTGAAATGTCTGGGGGAAGGGCGGGAAGGCAAGGCCGCGCCTGTGGACAGCTGCGGTCTGGACGCGGCTTTGAGCCGGGGACTTGAGCTTATTGAATGGGGCAAAAAAGAAGACTCGGACAACCCGGATATTAAAATTGGAAAGGGCATGTGTATTCTGCAGCAGGGGTCCGGCCTTCCGGGGCTGGACCAGGCCAACTGCATAGTGAAAATGCTGGGTGACGGAAGTTTTGTTGTACAGTCCGGCGGAGCCGATCTGGGAACAGGGCTGGACACTGTGGCCGCGAAAATGACGGCTGAAATACTGTGCGCGGATATTTCCCGGGTAACGGTGCAGTCCGGAGATACGGATCTGGCGCCTTTTGATACAGGTGCTTACGCTTCCAGCGGAACATATTTCTCCGGCGGCGCGGCCCGTAACGCGGCGGAAAAACTCCGCGAAAAAATTCTTGCGGAGTCCGCCCGTCTAATGAACTGCAGCCCGGAAGGCCTGTCCCTGGAATTTCCCGGGAAAGTGGTTGGGGGACCAAAGGAGATGACGTATTCCGAACTGGCCTGGCACACGCAGGGCGGTGAGGGCAGCGGTCAGCTTATTGCGTCGGCCAGTTTTACGGCGGACAAGTTCTCGTTCCCCTATGGCGCGCATTTTGCCCAGGTTGCGGTGAATGTCCGGACAGGCAAGGTGAAAATTCAGAAGTACTACGCTCTTCAGGATTGCGGCACACCCATTAACCCGGAACTGGCCCGCGGGCAGGTGTTCGGCGGAGTGCTTAAATCCATTGGCCATGCTTTGTATGAAGAAATGATTTTTGATAATGAGGGCCGCTGCCTGACCACCGACCTGCGCAGTTACGGTGTACCGATGATTGGCGATATTCCAGACGATTTCCGGGTGGAGCTGGTGGAAACAGATGATCCTTACGGTCCTTTCGGGGCCAAATCCATAGCCGAAATTTCGGTCAATGGCGCGGCGCCTGTTCTGGCCAACGCCATTCATGACGCCTGCGGTATCTGGCTGCGTAAATGGCCTTTCAGTCCCGAGAATGTGTTGAGGGCTCTGGGAAAAATTGAATAATCACTTATAATTAGAAAACATAAAAAAGGAAGAAAAATGAACGAAATTAACAAAATGATTCAGCAGCTTGAGAATCTGGATACCAGGACAATGTTCCGCAACGATTTTCTGTTAACGTGGGAAAAGACCGGCGATGAAATTGCGGCTACGTTTAAAGTAGCGCAGATCCTCCGGGCTTTGCGGGAAAAGAATATTTCGCCGAAACTTTTTGATTCAGGGCTGGCTGTCAGTCTGTTCCGGGATAATTCCACCCGGACCCGCTTCAGTTTTGCCAGCGCGGCTAATATGCTGGGGCTTGAAGTTCAGGATCTGGAGGAAAGTAAAAGCCAGATAGCCCACGGAGAAACAGTCAGGGAAACAGCTAACATGATTTCATTTATGGCGGATGTTATAGGTATCCGCGATGACATGTACATTGGTAAGGGTAATACCTATATGCGGCAGGTTGCCGCCGCCGTTCAGGAGGGGTACGAGGACGGTGTTCTCGAACAGCGTCCCACGCTGGTAAACCTTCAGTGCGATATTGATCATCCCACACAGGCCATGGCTGATACCCTGCATTTGATAGAGCATTTCGGCGGTGTAGAGAATTTGAAAGGGAAGAAAGTGGCCATGACCTGGGCCTATTCACCGTCTTACGGAAAACCGCTGTCCGTGCCGCAGGGGGTTATTGGTTTGATGTCCCGTTTCGGCATGCATGTTACTCTGGCTCATCCCGAAGGCTATGAAATTATGGGAGATGTAGAGCAAGTGGCGGCCAAAAACGCGTCGGCTTCCGGCGGGTCTTTCCGCAAGACCAACTCCATTTTTGAAGCCTTTGAAGATGCTGACGTTGTCTATCCCAAATCCTGGGCGCCGTTTGCTGCCATGGAAAAACGTACCGACCTGTATTCTCAGGGTGACACTGAGGGTATTAAGGCTCTGGAGGGCGAACTGCTGGCTCAGAATGCCCTTCATAAAAACTGGGAATGCACGGAAGCTTTAATGAAAAAAACAGCTGGAGGCAAAGGTCTTTACCTGCACTGTCTGCCGGCGGATATTTCCGGTGTAAGCTGTCCTGAAGGTGAAGTTGCGGCCAGCGTATTTGACCGTTACCGGGTACCCTTGTACAAGCAGGCCAGTTTTAAGCCGTATATTATTGCGGCCATGATGTTCACTTCCCAGTT
>PDRU01000163.1 GCA_002748225.1 Spirochaetales bacterium
CCTTCAGGGTTGCAGTTGGTATCGACAACAGCAATGATGGGAATTCCCATACGGCGGGCTTCGGCCACGGCAATGGCTTCCTTGCGGGTATCAATAACAAACATAACTCCGGGAAGCTCGTTCATGTTTTTTATTCCGCCCAGGTTCTTTTCCAGACGGCCTTTTTCCTTCATAAGACGCGCCACTTCTTTTTTAGTGAGCTGTTCAAAGGTTCCGTCCACTTCCATCTTCTCAATTTTTTTCAGACGGAGCAGCGACTTTTTGATGGTGGAAAAGTTGGTGAGCATACCGCCCAGCCAGCGGTTATTGACATAGAACATGTCACAGCGTTCTGCTTCACGTTTAATGGAAGCCTGTGCCTGTTTTTTTGTTCCGACAAACAGAACAGATTTACCGGCAAGAACATTTTTGCGAACCACATCGTAGGCATCTTTAATAGCTACAATGGTTTTCTGCAGATCGATAATATGAATCCCGTTTCTCTGAGCGAAGATATACCTCTTCATTCTGGGATCCCAGCGCCGTGTCTGATGACCAAAATGGACACCGGACTCCAGCAGGTTTTTCATGGTAACAACAGCCATGAATCCTCCTCTTCATGTCCGCATTTTAATAATGCGGCCCTTCCCTTAAAGTCTCGGTTTCCCCAAAGGGAATACCGGAAAATTACGGCAGAGGCTACGCCGTTTGCCGGACAGCTATACCAGCGGGTAAGCCATCCCGGAGAGAATGCCATAAAGGGGGCTTAATGGCAAGCCCACCACTGTTGACCACAGACCTTCAATTTTTTCAACCAGAACCTCACCGGAAGACTGTATTCTGTAGGCACCGGCGGCGCCTTTCCATTCCTCAGTGCGCAGATAATTTTCAATTTCCTCCCCGGAGAGGGGGCGGAAACGGACATAGGTTGTGGCGCAGGATGTTACAATTTCTCCCCCGGCAGCTGAGCAGACACTGAAGGCCGTATGTACCTGGTGAACCTGCCCTGAAAGTTTTTGAAGCATTCGGAGGGCATCGTTTTCATCGGCCGGTTTTCCCAGCAGACTTCCCCCAGCTTCAACCAGAGTGTCGGCGGCCAGGCCCCATCCGGCTTTTTCCGAATGGTAGAGCCTTATGCCTTCCTCCAGTTTCCGTCTGGAAACAAGCTGTATGCCTTCCGTAAAGCTGCAGCCTTCCGGAAGTGTCTCATCAACTGTTACCGGACAGACTTTTACTGGAATTTTGAGCTGTTTCATGAGTTCCCGGCGGCGGGGAGAGGTGGAAAACAGACTGATAGAGGGCCGACCCTTGTGCATACAGAACCTCCGTTTGATGCCACTGTACAGTATTTGCGGTATATTGGAATATAAGGGGAAGAGGTGCCCGGGAAATCAGCCGAGGCTGAGCGGGCTGCTGGAGGATATAATGTTTGTACTGATAGTCCGTATTATCGCGGCACTTTCGGCATACGGGAAACCCGGCCAGATAGCCCTGGCCATGGCTTTCGGGGTAACCCTGGCTGTAATTCCCGGCGGAACGCTCTTGTGGTGGATACTGCTGATAATTCTGATGCTGGTTCGGATTAACCAGGCCGCGCTGCTGGTTACTATGGGACTGGGGCGTCTGATTCTGCCGGCTTTTGCCGATCCTCTTTCTGAGCAGCTGGGATATTATCTGCTGACCCGGCCGTTTATGACGGCGCCCATGACATCCATTCTGAGTGTTCCCGGACTGATGTGGCTGCGTCTGAATGATTCGTTTGTTTTTGGAGCACTGGTTACCGGGCTGCTCTCCATTCCTTTCTGCTTTCTGATATTCCGCGTTATTGTCGGACTGTGGCGGCGCTATGCCGCCGCTCCGTTCCGCAGCTTCATAAGCCGTATTGGCGCCAGAGTGCCCCTGGCTAAACGCATAGCCCAGGGTGTCCGCGCTGTATCGCGGGGGAGGGCCTCACTGTAATGAAAAAGCATAAAATTCCGCGCAAATACCGCAAGTCCCTTACGGAAAAACAATTCACGGCGCTTCAGAATAAACTTGTTTCCGAGGCCGAAAAAAAGCTTTTGGAGAAGTCTTACACAGCAGATGAACGCGGCCGAAGGGTGCTGACACTGCCTGAAAAAACAGAGGAGCTGAAACAATTATCATCGGCGCTTCAGATGGTGCATAAAACAAGGAGGGGCGTTCGGGCCGGACGGCTTATTCTGGTTGCCGTTATTGTTCTGGTACCGGTTGTTTTTGCCCTGTTCTTCCTTGACTCCCTTGCCGCATCTCAAACCGAGAAGATCCTGGAAAAACTGACCCGTACAGATGTTACAGTAGAGGGAATGGATGTTTCACTTTTGAAAGCCCGGGTTTATCTGGATCGTCTGGCCTTTGCCGATCCGGC
>PDRU01000124.1 GCA_002748225.1 Spirochaetales bacterium
TGTTATTGACGGCAAAGGCCGGATTGTTTTTCCGGGAATTGTCTGTTCGCATCACCATGTTTATTCAGCCTTAAGCCGGGGTGTTACGGCTCCCATTGGCCCCACTCCCGATTTCATGTCCATTCTGAAAAATCTCTGGTGGCGGCTGGACAGGGCTCTGGATGAAGACTCCCTGCATTTCAGTATTCTAACGGCTTCTCTTGATGCCATCCGCTGCGGTACCACCTCTATTATTGACCACCACGCGTCGCCGAATTTTATTGAAGGCTCTCTGGATGTTATTAAACAGGGACTGGAGCTGACCGGTCTTCGGGGCGCTACCTGTTATGAGGTAACCGACCGCCATGGGCGGGATGCCATGATTGCCGGGGTGGAAGAAAACCGGCGTTTTGCGCTGGAAGCGGAGCAGGAGGCCGCCGAGGGAGGCCGGCATCTTGTTGAAGCCCATATCGGCGGACACGCGCCCTGTACTCTGGATGAGGAAGCTCTGGAAATGATGAGCTCTGTTATCCGGGAAACCGGACGGGGGCTGCATCTTCACGCGGCTGGTACACGGAGTGTTCCTGTCTGAAGAAGAAGTGGATATTCTGAATGAGCGGGATTCCTTTCTGACACATAACGCGCGTTCCAACATGAACAACGGTGTCGGTTATAATGGTCTGCTGCCGCGGCTGAAAAACCTGGCCTTTGGAACTGACGGCATTGGAGCCGACATGTACAGTGAGGTGCAGGCCGGATATTTTAAGCATAAGGATGAGCAGGGCCCCTGGTGGCCGGGCGATTTTCTAAGAGCCCTTCAGGCGGGTAATCGTATTCTGGAACGGAGCTTCGGTAAGCCCTTTGGACGGCTGGAAGAAGGTTATACTGCAGATGTTGTTGTAGCCCGCTACGCGCCGCCCACACCTCTGGTGCCCGAAAATATAGCCGGTCATTTTATTTTTGGAATGAATGCGGGAATTACTGAAACGGTGATTGTGGATGGACGTGTTGTTTACAGAAACGGCCAGTTTCCGGATGAAATAGATGAAGAGGCCATTGCGGCCGGAGCCCGGGAGGAAGCTGCCAAAATATGGAAGCGGATGGAGAGTCTGGCCCCGTAAATCATGTGAATTAAATTAAAAAACAGGCTTGAAGGTTTTTGTGCCCGACGGCCTATAAATACAGGAGAAGAAAAATGAATAGTGTCGCTATGGACATTAAAAAGCGCGCGGAAGATTACCGCGATCAGACGGCGAAGATCCTTTCGGATATGGTGAAGATTAAGTCGTACAGCAGCAAAGAGGAAAATGTCTGCCGTCATATTGCCGCCTTGTGCGAAAAGATGGGTTTTGATGAGGTAAAGATCGATCCTCTGGGAAGTGTACTGGCCCGGGTGGGCAGCGGTAAAAAAATACTGGCCATAGACGGCCATGTGGACACCGTGGAAACCGGAGACTTGAGCCAGTGGGAAAGAGACCCTTTCAGCGGAGATATTGAGAACGGTCTGGTGTACGGGCGCGGTTCTTCCGACCAGAAAGGCGGCGCGGCGGCCATGGTTACCGCTGGCAAGATCCTCAAAGATCTGAACTACAGCGGTGACTGGACCATATGGTTTTCGTTTACTGTTATGGAAGAAGACTGTGACGGTATGTGCTGGAAGTATCTGATTGAAGAGTACGGTCTTAAACCGGATTTAATTGTTTCCACCGAGCCGACCAGCTGCCGGCTGTACCGCGGCCACCGGGGACGCATGGAAATGGAAGTGAAACTGAAAGGTGTTTCCGCCCACGGTTCGGCTCCCGAGCGGGGAGATTCGGCCGCTTACAAGGCCGCCCGCGCCGCGCTGGCAATGGAAGAGCTGAACGCCGATCTCCAGCCGGACGATGAAAAATTCCTTGGAAAAGGAACTGTTGTTGTCAGTCAGATAAACGTGAAAGGGCCCAGTCAGTGCGCCGTACCCGACGAGGCCCGTCTTTATCTGGACCGCCGGCTTACCTGGGGGGAAGATGCCGAACTGGCCATTGGACAGGTAAAGGAAAGAATAGGCAAGGCACTGGGTGTTCCGGCTTCCGAAGTGGACTGCACTATGCCCGACTACGCCAAAACAGGCTGGAAGGGAACAGAGTATTCCCAGGAACTTTACTTTCCCACCTGGAAAACAGATGAAGACCATCCGCTGGTGAAAGCCGGTGTGGCAGCCTATGAGAATTTGTACGGCAAGAAACCGGTTGTGGATAAATGGACGTTCAGTACCAACCTGGTTTCCGTGTCGGGACGCCACGGTATTCCTGGAATTGGTTTCGGACCGGGCGATGAAGATCAGGCTCACGCGCCGAATGAGATAAACCGTGTAGAAGATCTTGTTATTTGTTCAGCCTTTTACGCGTCTCTGGTCTATGCTCTGGAAGATGCAGGAGTATAATAAAAAGGTGCCGGCCGCCGGCCGGCACTGAGCAGAAGAGGTGTGCAATGAAATCGGTATATGTGTGTTCGGAATGCGGAAAAGAATATCCTGTGGAGCCGGATCGTTATCTGTGCAGTGAGTGTTCTGCGGCCCAGAAGGAAGATGAACCTCTGCGGGGTATACTGGAAGTCCGCCTGGAAGGAAAACTCCCCGATGACTGGGAAGCCGTTCGGCAGGGCCAGGCCCGCCGTCTGTTAGACGGTTCTCTGGAAGCGGATGTGCGGAGTGTTTTGCCTGTTGATAAAAAGTTCTTCCCTCCCATACCGGTAGGCGGCACACCGCTCTGGCAGCCGGAGCCCCGTCCCAATAATGCTCAGGGGCCGCGGCTGTTTTTGAAAGATGATACAGCCAATCCTACCAGCTCCCTGAAAGATCGGGCCAGCTATCTTGTGGCGGCCTTCGCCAGGCAGTACGGTTTGAAGGACATAGTGGTGGCTTCAACAGGAAACGCCGGAAGTTCAATGGCCGGTGTTGCCGCCGCCGCCGGGCTGAATGTACGGCTGTATCTGCCGGTCGCGGCGCCGCCGGCAAAAATTGTTCAGGCCATGCAGTACGGCGCTCATGTCATTAAGGTGGACGGCACCTATGACGACGCCTTTGATGCCTCTCTGGCCTACGTAACAGAGCATGGCGGTCTTTCCCGGAATACGGCCCATAACCCCTTAACTGTTGAGGGAAAGAAAACGGCCGCGCTGGAAATATTTCTTCAGCTGGGGGGATGCCTCCCGGATTCCGTTTTTGTTCCCACCGGCGACGGTGTTATTCTGGCCGGAATATACAAAGGCTTTGAAGATTTAATTTCCTGGGGTCTGGCGAAGACTATGCCGAAGGTTTTCTGTGTGCAGTCAGAGGGCAGCTGCTCGCTTACGCGTGCTTTGGAATCCGGTGCTTTCGGAGCACGGGTGCCGTCCACTACTCTGGCTGATTCCATTTCAGTGGATGTTCCCCGGGGCGGTTATATTGCCCTGCAGCGCATGAAGCGTCACGGAGGGGAATCCATTCTGGTGTCGGATAATGAAATTCTGAAGGGACAGCTGTATGCCTCACGGCTGGGGCTGTTCTGTGAACCCGCCGCCGCCGCCGCGGTTGCCGGCTTTCTGAAAGTAAAAGACACCCTGCCTGCAGGTTCCAAAGCGGTGGTTATGGCTACCGGAAACGGATTGAAGGATATTGCTTCAGCCATGAAGGGAGTGGAAGCGTGAGACGCTGTGACGGTCTGGCCAAGGCCACAGGAGAAGCTCTTTACACAGCGGACTTGAAGTTCGGCGGTAAAGCTTTTGGGGGTGTGAGTGCTCACGGGGCTGTGCCTCTGGATGTTTCGGCCGGTTTGGGCGCGGATGTGCTGACCGGGCGCTTTTACCGCTCTCCCCATTCCCGGGGCCGTATCCTTTCGCTTACTTTTCCTGAAGTACCGGAAGGTTATTACATTGTTTCAGCCAAAGATATTCCCGAGGGCGGCCGGAATGAAATTCCTCTGGCGGTTTCCCGCGACCTGCCCTGCTTTGCCTCTGCTGAAGTGCGGTATACCGGGCAGATAACAGCCGTGGTCTGCGGGCCGGATCCTGCGGTTGTGGATCGGCTGGTGAACAGTATTGAAATGGAAGTTGAGCCTTTACCGCTCAGTATTAATTTAGACGATTCTCTGGCCCTTAAGGGCGGAGCCATTCATGGCGAAGATAATGTTTTCTGCCGGGTGGATCTGGACAGGGGCAATGTGGAAGAGGCGTTTTCCAAAGCGCATTCGGTTGTTGACGGCGTCTATGAAACCGGTTTCCAGGAGCAGTTCTACATGGAAGGCCAGGCACTTATTGCCTGGAGATTTGATGATGAAAAGGGCCGGCGGATCGGTGTGCGGGGGTCTATTCAATGCCCCTACTATGTGAGCCATTCGGTGAGTCATGTTCTGGGACTGCCCTCTGAATCCGTGCGGATTATACAGGATACTGTGGGGGGCGCTTTCGGGGGCAAGGAAGACTATCCGGAAATAATGGGCGCGCCGCTGGCTGTGGCCGCCTGGGTGAGCGGTCATCCGGTCCGCATGATTATGGACCGGGTGGAGGATCTGGCTTTTACAAGCAAGCGGCATCCTTCCAGGTGCAGCTACCGTACGGCTCTGGATAAGGACGGCAGCATTCTGGGCATGGATGTTCAGGTGGACATAGACGGCGGCGCCTATGAAACCTATTCCAAGATTGTGCTGATGCGGGGCGTTTTTCACGCGCTGGGTGTGTATGACATTCCTTCTTTCCGAATTCGGGGGCGCGGACTGGCCACCAACACGGTTCCTTCCGGGGCGTTCCGCGGTTTTGGCGCGCCTCAGTCTTTGTTCGGCATTGAAATGCACATGGAAAAACTGGCCCGGCACGCGGGCGAAGAGAGCCTGGCCTACAGAAAACGGCACTTCCTGAAAACCGGCAGCAAAACCGTTACCGGCGGTTCCTTCAGGGATGACATTATTCTGGACAAATTGACGGCCAGGGCGGAAGAACTGTCAGACTATTCACGGAAAAGAGCTTTATACGGCCCGGATGGAAAAGACCGGAAAGACGCAGCCGGCCGGCTGCGCGGTATCGGCATATCCTATATTCTGCACGGTTCCGGGTTTACCGGTGACGGTGAGCAGAAAATTATCCGCGGTGAGGTGGCTCTGGAAAAACACCCTGACAACAGAGTGGAAATTCTGTGTGCCACGGTGGATATAGGGCAGGGGCCGCAGACAACTTTCCGTAAAGTTGTGGCGCAGGTTCTGAATATTAATGCGGAAGATGTTATTTTTAACTATCCGGATACCGACAGGGTGCCGGATTCCGGTCCCACTGTTGCCAGCCGCAGCATGATGATTGTCGGTTATCTTGTTCAGAAAGCCGCCGAAGATCTGAAAGCGCTCTGGAAGGACGGAGAGTTCCAGAGAGTGGAGCGGAAGTACGAAATGCCGCCGGGAAGAAGCTGGGATCAGGAAAAATTCCAGGGCGATTCCTACGCCACTTACGGCTGGGGTGTCAATGTCTGTGAAGTGGCTGTTGACCCGGTTACCTGGGAAACGGAAGTTACCGGTGCCTGGGGTGTGTACGATGTGGGTAAGGCCGTGGATGAGCAGGTTGTTGCCGGCCAGATTCAGGGAGGCATGAGTCAGGCTCTGGGCTACGGCGCCATGGAAAAACTGGAAGTGGATAAACAGGGCCGTTTCCGGCAGACTGCCATGGCCGATTACATGGTTCCCACTTCCCTGGACTTTCCCCGTACCGGTGCGGCCACTGTGGATAATCCCTACACTTACGGTGCCTTCGGCGCGAAAGGTATGGGGGAAATGGTGCACGACGGAGGTCACGCGGCCTTTGCCGCGGCTGTTGAACAGGCTGTGGGACAGCCCTGTACTTCCATTCCTCTTGTTCCCGAACGGCTTATGGACATAATGGAAAATAAAGGGAGAGCGGACGGATGAGTGAAACAGTTATTTTCCGGGTTAACGGGGAAGAACGCACAGTAACGCTGGAGAACGGTATGCGCCGTCTGCTGGATGTACTCCGTAACGATTTGGGCCTGACCGCCGCCAAGGAAGGCTGCGGAGAGGGGGAGTGCGGAGCCTGTTCGGTTATTCTGAACGGTTCTCTGGTGAACAGCTGTCTGGTTCCGGCAGCCCAGGTTCAGGGCGCCGAAGTGCTTACGCTGGAAGGGCTGGCCGCTACAGAAGCCGGCCGTCTTCTGGCCGAATGTTTTACAGACTGTCACGGCGCGCAGTGCGGTTTCTGTACACCGGGAATGATAATGGCGTCCTATGCCCTGCTGAAAAGCAACCCGAATCCGGATGAACCGGCCGTCAGGGAAGCGCTGGCGGGGAATATATGCCGGTGTACCGGATATGATATGATTATAGACTCGGTACTTATGGCGGCCGAGAAGGGAGCCGGCCTGTGGTAGATGCGGCAGTTAAAACATATTTGCCTGACTCTCTGGCGGAGGCTCTGGATATCCGCTCCCGCGTGAACGCGCTGCCGCTGGCCGGAGGAACCGATTTAATGGTGCGCTACCGGGCTAAAAACGGACTGGAGCCTTCGCTTCCCGGACCGGTAATGTTTGTGAATCATTTACCGGAGCTGCGGAAAATTGAAATCAGTGACGGCACCCTTGTTCTGGGGGCTTCGCTGCCCATGGCTCTTCTGGCCGGTGATCCGGGGGAGCATAAGGCCTGGATTCTCAAAGCCGGCGGACAGGGGCACAAAGCGGCCGAGGCCCTCGCGGCCATTCCGGAGGTTCTCAGGGATGCTGCCTCTGCTCTGGGCGCGCCGGCGCTGCGGCAGCGGGCTGTGCTGGCAGGCAATGTTGCCAACGCCTCTCCGGCCGGCGATACTGTAGCGGCCCTGTACGCGCTGGAGACGGAAGTTGTTCTGGAATCTGTTTCCGGAAAACGCCGCCTGCCCGTCAGCCGGTTTATTAGCGGCCCGGGTAAAACGGTTTTGAAGCCGGATGAACTGATTACGGCCTTCCGTATTCCTGCGGAACCGTCCCGCTGGTGTTACTGGCGGAAAGTGGGAACCCGCAGGGCCAATGCCCTGACCAAAGTGTCTCTGGCATCCTGCGCGCTTGTAAAGAAGGGCCGTGTTGAGTCTTTTACTCTGGCATACGGAGCTGTCGGTCCGACAGTGGTTCTTGTTCCGGCGGCTCAGGCCATGGTGGAAGGCTGCGGTGCCGGAAGAGATATTGATATTCCGGCCGTGGTGGAAGAGGTCCGCCGGACATTGAATCCTATTGACGATCAGCGCTCCACCGCAAAATACAGAAAACAGGTGGCTTTGAATCTGACAACTCAGGCTTTAGAGTCGCTTAAAGAATACATGCAGAGAAAACAAGGAGACACCGCATGATAGATTTAACTCAAAACGAGTCCCAGATTGATAAAAACGCAAAGCTCTGTGCCCGGCAGAACATTATTCTTCCGACATACGCGCAAATGACCGACCCCTCGCTTGTTCCCGATTCCATTGTGGAAGAACTCAAGAGCATAGGACGCGACGAAGTGCATTCCCGCAATCTCTTCCGGGTAACCTGGCAGAACGAGCCGGTGGAATCCGGCGGAGGATTCGGCGATCTCAACTTTCTGGAAATTCCTTCGGAAATCAGCGGCGTGAAGGCCCGCATTATCGGTCTGGTGGGAAAGTTCTTCCCCACAGGCGCGCACAAGGTGGGTGCCGCGTACAGCTGTCTGGCTCCAACCCTTGTTACCGGCCAGTTTAATCCGGAAACCAACATGGCTGTGTGGCCGTCAACCGGTAATTACTGCCGGGGCGGGGCCTATATTTCCCGGCTTCTGGCCTGTAAGTCTGTGGCCATTCTGCCGGAAGAAATGTCTCAGGAACGCTTTAACTGGCTGAAAAACATGGCCGATGAAACCATTGCTACTCCGGGGTCGGAAAGCAATGTGAAGGAGATATTTGACAAGTGTCATGAAATTGAAGCTGAACGGGGCGCCAATGTTTTTATTTTTAACCAGTTTGATCAAATGCCCAACACGCTGTGGCATTACACAGTAACAGGTACGGCCTTTGAAAAGCTTTTCCGAAAAATTGCCTCTCCCCGCAGCCGTCTGGCCGGTGTAACGCTTTCTTCCGGTTCGGGCGGAACGCTGGGAAGCGGTTCTTATCTTAAAAAAGTTTTTCCGCAGCTTAAGCTGGCTGTGAGTGAAGCCCTGCAGTGTCCCACTCTGCTGGAGAACGGATTCGGCGGTCACCGCATTGAAGGCATCGGCGATAAACATGTTCCCTGGGTACACAACGTCAGGGATACGGACATGGTGGCCGCGGTTGACGATGAACATACCATGCGCCTTCTGCGGCTGTTTAACGAAGATGCCGGTAAGGAGTATCTGGTTTCGAAGGGTGTGGATGCCGAAGCGGCCGGCAGGCTGAATCTGATGGGGATCAGCAGTATCTGCAATATGATTACAGCCATAAAAATGGCCAAGTACTACGAGTTTACCGAAGACGATATTATCTTTACGGTTTTTACTGATTCGGAGGCCATGTACACTTCCCGGCTGGGCGAGCTGACGGCTGAGAGAGGCGCCTATAAACGGGAAAACGCCATTGCCGACTACGAAATGCTGATGCAGCTGGGAATTGATAATATGCTGGAGCTTTCTTATCCGGACCGCCGGCGGGTGCATCAGCTGAAGTATTACACCTGGGTGGAACAGCAGGGTAAAACCTATGAAGAAATTAATGCCCAGTGGTATGACCGCGACTACTGGGAACAGATCTTCAGTGCTGCCGGTGAAATTGATAAAATGATTATTGATTTTAACAAAAGGGTGGAAGCTTATCGGTAAGTTTTCTGCTTCAGGCTGTCCGGAGGGGAATTTTCGGGAGAGTAACCATGATTCATATTAAGAATGCTTATGCTGTTCTGACCAGCGCGGAAGAAAATGTCCGGTATAACTGCGATGTTCTGACAGACGGAAATACCATTCAGAAAGTTGGCTCGGATATAGTTCCGCCTTCCTCGCCGGATGTGCAGACCATAGATGCCTCGGGGCTGGTTGTTGTTCCGGGGCTGGTGAACACACACCACCATTTTTACCAGACTTTTACCCGGAATCTGCCGGGAGCTCAGAATGCCGAGCTGTTTGACTGGCTGGTGTATCTTTACAATATATGGAAGCATATGGACGCCGATACAGTGTGGTGGTCTACGGCTCTGGCTTCAGCCGAACTTTTGAAAACCGGCTGCACAACTTCATCCGATCATCATTATCTGTATCCCCAGGGCATTGGGGCGGATATTATGGCGCTTCAGTTTGACGCGGCCGCCCGTCTTGGAATTCGTTTCAGCCCCACCAGAGGTTCCATGAGCCGTTCAAAGAAAGACGGCGGGCTGCCTCCTGATTCCACGGTACAGGATGAACAGACCATTCTGGCCGACTGCGAGCGGGTTATTAAGGAATTTCATGATCCGGCCCCCCATGCCATGCGTAAAGTGGCTCTGGCGCCCTGCAGTCCTTTTTCGGTATCCGAAGAACTCATGAAAAATACCGCTTCTCTGGCGCGGCAGTACGGAGTGCGTCTTCATACTCATCTGACAGAAACCCGGGATGAAGAAGACTACTGTCTGGAAATGTATAAACGCCGGCCGCTGAAGCTGATGGAAGACTGCAATTACATTGGTGAAGATGTGTGGTTTGCCCACGGAATTTTCTTCAACGATGAAGAGCTGGATCTTCTTGCTTCCACCGGCACCCATATTGCCCACTGTCCCAGTTCCAATATGCGGCTGGGCTCGGGAATATGCCGCGTGCGTGAAATGCTTGACCGCGGTGTGAATGTGGCCATGGCGGTAGACGGTTCCGCTTCCAACGACACTTCGGATATGCTGGGAGAGTCCCGGCAGGCTCTTCTGCTGCAGAGGGTAACAAAGGGGGCCTCCGCCCTCAGCGCCGCAGAGGTGTGGAAAATGAGTACTGAAAACGGCGCCCGCCTTCTGGGGTTTGAAAACACTGGCCGTATTGAACCCGGCTGGGCCGCCGATCTGGCTTTGTACGATGTAACAACCATTCCCTATGTGGGCGCCTTGAGCGATCCGGCTGCGGCTCTTTTGTTTTCGGGGTATAATCATCAGACAGCCTATACCATAGTGAATGGAGAAATTGCTGTGGCACAAGGCTTGCTCCAGGGAATTCCGGAGGATGAGCTGGTTAGAAAGGCCGGCGAGGCTGTGAGGGCTTTGTACAGGAGGGCAGGAATATGATTGAACGTTATTACAGGCCGACGGATTTGGATGAAGCCCTGAAATACCGTATGCAGAATCCCAAAGCTGCCTGGCTGGCCGGGGGAACTCAGTTAAACATGGCCCTTTGTAAAAGTTCGTCTTCAAAAGTATTTATAGACCTGCGCGAGGTTGTTCCTTCGGGGATTGAGCTGCAGCAGAACGGTCTTTTTATTGGGGCCAATACCACTCTTCAGGATATAGCCGACAGCACAGAGGTGCCCGGCGCGCTGGCAGCGGCTGCAGGTTTTATTCCTACCCGCAGTGTGCGCAACCAGGCTACCATAGGCGGAAACATCGGTGCCGCGCGATCGGATTCTTATCTTATTCCCGTATTACTGGCTCTGGACGCGGTTCTTTTGACAGTGAAGGAAGGTGAAATTCCCCTGAAGAATTTTCTGGAAAAAGATGCCGATTCCCGGGCTGCACAGCTTATTCTTCAAATCCGCCTGCCGGTTAATCCTCCCGTGTGCGTTGCCGTTAAGGAATCGCGTTCCTATTTGGCTTTACCTGTGGTCAGCGCGGCTGTGTCCCTGAAGGGCGGAGATTCAGGCATTTCCGGGGCATGTGTTATTCTGGGCTGTGTGGAATTGTCAGCTGTCCGTCTGGAGTCTGTTGAGAAGGCTCTTGTTGAGGGCCGTCTGACGGAAAGGGATGAACTGGAAGAGGCCATAAGGAACTCTATTGAGCCGCAGTCCGACTTACTGGGATCATCAGCCTATAAAAAATACATCAACGCAGTGGTGGTGGCTGACGCGGTTCTGCGCTGCCGGGAGGCTCTGAAATGATCATTACATTTAACCTTGACGGAAAAGATTGTTTTGTCGGTGCCAATCCCTGGGACAGCGCCCTGACGGTACTTAAAAGAATGGGTGTGAATTCTGTACGCAACTCCGACGACTGTCACGGTTTTGCCGGTTCCGATACCATACTCCTGGACGGTAAAATTGTCGGCGCGAATTTGCTTCTGGCAGCTCAGCTGGAAGGCCGTGAAGTCCGGACGGTAAGATCCCTGCGTCAGGGGCGGGCGCTTTCAGCAGTTCAGCAGGCCCTTATTGATGCCGGATGCGTTCAGTCAGGGTATAACGCTCCGGCGGCCGCCCTGATGATAACAGATTTACTTAAGCGCATTCCCCGGCCCTCCAGAGACGATGTTAAAGACGCCCTTTCCGGACTGTTTAACCGGGCAACCGGATATGAACAGTTTTTTGAAGCTGTTAAGCTGGCTTCTGCCAGAATAAACGGCGAAGAGTCTTCCGGTAAGGCGGGTAGGGAGTTTGGCGGCGCCAGCCGCTATGTCGGTAAAAATTATCCCAAAGTGGACGCGGAAGCCCTGGTTGCCGGGGAAAAATCCTTTGTGGAAGACCGGGTGGAAAACGGCTCCTGTTTTATGAAGGTGCTCGGCAGTCCTTATGCTCATGCGCTCATAAAAAGTATAGATACTTCGGAGGCGGAGAATCACAGCGAGGTTGTGGCCGTATTTACCTATAAGAACGTGCCTCACAAACCCTACAGTCAGGCGGGGCAGGGCTTCCCTGAGCCTTCACCGTATGACAGGGTGCTTCTGGACCGGAAGCTGCGGCATCACGGCGACCGGGTGGCGGCCGTGGTAGCGGAAACCGAAAAGGCTGCTGAAGAAGCCTTAAAGCTTATTAAAGTGGAATATGAAATTCTGCCTCATGTTATGACGCTGGATGAAGCCCGGGCCCCGGACGCTCCGCTGATTCACGGCGGACCTGTTGAATACAGGGCCGGTGCGCCCGAAGATCTGGATGCGCTGAATGCTCAGGCCGATCCGGAAGAAACACCGGTTGTTTATCAGTTTCCCATTGGCGGCAATCCCCGGAAAAATATTTCTTCCTATGTGGAAGGGGGCATTGGCGATGTGGAAAAAGGCTTTGCCGAGGCTGATGTTGTTCTGGAACGCACCTATGAAACCACTCAGATTCAATGTACCCCTCTGGAAAAACATACCAGCTATGCCAGACCCTGGGGGAACAAAATTATTATTCACGCTTCTACACAGGTTCCTTATCATCTGCGCCGCATTGTCGCCGGCCAGCTGGGAATACCGGAAAACAACATCCGGGTTATTAAGGAGCGTGTCGGCGGAGGCTACGGTTCCAAACAGGATGTTCTGCTTGATGAACTGACCGCATGGGCCGCCTGGCAAACCGCCCGGCCGGTGTTTTATCAGTATTCCCGGAAAGAAGAATTTATTTCCTGCAGCACACGCAAGCCCATGCGGATTAAAGTGAAGCTGGGTGCCGGAAAAGACGGAACTTTCACGGCCATGAGGATGGATGTGGAATCCAATCAGGGTGCCTACGGAGC
>PDRU01000125.1 GCA_002748225.1 Spirochaetales bacterium
TGAAGGGCCTCGACGGCTCTTTCCAGACGATTTCTGAAGTCTTTCAGCTTTTTATCCATATTCCGTGTCAGATTCCGGGCGGCATCGTCGCTGCGCCTCATGGCTTCTTCCAGGCGGCCGGCTGTGCTGCGCTGCAGCTGCTCTTCACTGAAGGCCTTCAGTGTGCTGCGGGCCGCTTCCAGGCGCGCGGCCAGTATTCCGGCCGCCGTGCGGCGGAAGCCCCTGGCCCGGGTTAAGAGCTCTTCGGAGCGGCTGCTTACCAGTTCCGCGGCGGCGGAAGGCGTGGGGGCGCGCACGTCGGCCGCCAGGTCGCACAGTGTTACATCGGTTTCATGGCCCACACCGCTGATAAGCGGCAGCGGGCAGGCCGCCGCCGCGCGCACCACTTCCTCGGTGTTGAAGGCCGCCAGATCTTCGGCCGAGCCGCCTCCGCGGGCAATAATAACAACATTCCCCAGATTGTAGGCCGCGGCCCGGCGTATTTGAGAGGCAATTTGCCCCGGGGCTTCGCTTCCCTGCACCAGTGAGGGCAGTACGGTAATGCGCGGCGCCGATTTCCGTCGTTCCAGTACTTGAAGAATATCCTGAAGGGCGGCTCCCGAGGGAGATGTTACAACGGCGACGCGGCGGGGGTAGAGGGGCAGGGGCTTTTTTTTCTCCATGGCAAAAAGCCCTTCGGCGGCCAGTTTCTGTTTCCGTTTTTCCAGCTCTTCCAGAAGACTGCCGCGGCCCGCGCTGCGTATGCCGGATACAATAATCTGATAGGAACCCCGCGGCGGATAGACGTCAATTTTTCCGGTAATAACGGCCTGCATGCCGTTTTGGGGAAGAACGGATACACCTGCGGCCCGTCCCCGGAAAAGGGCCGCGGCAATGGAGGCGTCGGCATCTTTTAATGTAAAATAGATATGTCCCTTGGCCGAAGGCCGGCAGTTGGAAATTTCTCCGCTGACGGATATGGAGGGAAATTCCTCTTCCAGCCGGTTTTTTATGGCGTAAGTGAGTTCTCTTACCGACCATACAGGTACAGGAGAAAAATAATTTTCCATCAGCGGCCGTCCCGGCCGGGAAATGCGGATGTGAAAAACAGAGGGTTCCGGTAGAGAGTCATCGGGTTTAATATGGAGGGGGAACTCCCCGGAGGTCAAGAAGGAAAAATATGGGCAATCTGGCAGTTATAGACATTGTTTCACTTTCACCGCTGGCACGGGAACCGGTCTTTGGAGGGCCTTCAGCTCTGGAGCGCACTTTGAAGTGGGCCTCGGAGCTTCCCGAATGGCAGGGAACGGTGCTTTTGGCCGGCAGGGCCGATGAGCTGCCGGAAGGCTGCCAGCTTATTTCCGGCCGGCCCTCTGCTTCCGGCGGAAAACTCCGAGCGCTGGTACTGGATAAATGGAATGAGGAGGAGCTTGTCCGGGCTCTTATGAGCGCCGCCGCGGAGTCTTTTGGAGAAACAGATGCGCCGGCGGAAGCCCTGTTCTTTATGCGGGGAGACTCGGCCCTGCCTGATACGCAAACCAGCCGGGTGCTGTGGAATCTGCATTACCGTTACGATGCCGAATATACCTTTGCGGACGGGTATCCCGAGGGCCTGGTGCCGCAGATCCTTTCGGTGCAGCTGCCCGCGCGGCTTCTGCCGCTGGCCAGGGGACGGGAAGGCGGTGTTGTCCGCGACAGCCTGTTTGAAATTCTGCGGCAGGATATTAACGCCTTTGATGTGGAGACGCATCTGGCGCCGGAAGATCTGCGCATGGAGCGGGTGTCCATTACCTGCGATACCCGCCGTAACCGGGATATTGCGGAAAAACTGTACGCGGCCGGCGGTGTTGACGCGGAATCGCTCTGCCGGATTATTCCTGAAAACGGCCGGCTGCTCCGCAGTTTTCCGGCTTATTTTCCCATTCAGATAACCGATTATTCGCCCCAGTCTGTTTCCTACTGCCCCTTTGCCCTTAAAACAGACCCCCGCAAGGGCGGCAGCTTTATGGAGAGCAGCCGCTTTATTTCTCTCTGCGAACGCATTATTGACTTTGCCGGAGATGCGGTATTCAGTCTTTCTCCGGCCGGAGAGCCGGCCGCTCATCCGGACATAGAAAACCTTATCCGCGGCGCCCTGAAAGCCGGCGAAAGGGCCGGAAATCCTCCGGTGAGCCGGGTGCTGGTGGAAACCTCCGGTATTGGCTGGAAGGACGGTGTTCTGGAGTCTCTTGCGGCAGATTATTCCGGCGGCCGGCTGATGTGGATTCTCACCATGGACGCCTCGGATGAAGAACTCTACCGCCGTATCCGCGGAGAAGGGCTTGAGGAAGCCGAAGCTTCTGCCCGCAGGCTGCACAGGCTCTTCGGCAGAAATTTCTACCTTCAGGCGGTCCGCATGGAGGAGAATGAAGAGCATCTGGAAACTTTTTACAGGAAGTGGCAGGACGAAGGCGTTCAGGTTATTATTCAGAAATACAACACCTTCGGCGGTCTGCTGCCGAATAAACAGCCGGCCGACCTCTCTCCGCTGAAGCGTTTTCCCTGCTGGCATTTGAAACGGGATATGCCGGTAATGCTGGATGGAACAGTGCCTGTCAGCTGGGTGCGGACGCAGTGGGACAAGCCTGCCTGGAATGTTTTTACCCATTCCCTGGAAGAAATATGGGCTGCCGGAGAAACTTTGTATCAGCAGCATGTAAACGGAGAGTATCCCGGCAGCTGCGGGGCGTGTGATGAGTACTACACCTTTAATTTTTAATCCTTCCGATGCCGGTCCCTACACGGTTGTCGGAGGCGGCCTGCTGGATAAAAGCGTGCAGGACCGTCCGGGACTCTCCATTATTCTGCTCAACCGCGGCAACCGGCAGTTCCGCAGCGATCTGTTTGAAGAACTCTGTAAACTGGGTGCTTACGAAGTTATTTCATTGGAATCCGCGCCCTGTCCTTATGATGTAGAGCCTCTGGTTAAACGGCATGAGCGGCTGCGTTTTATGATTTTTTCCCGCCAGAGCAGCGACGGCGCGCGGATAGACGCGGCAATGCGGGAGGCTCTCTCCAGTCATGTTTTTGTTATTCGGGGCGATCTCAGTCTGTCCGCGGCGGGTATTTCCTCCCGGGTGTTTTCCAAAATTGCCGAGCGGGGATGTCTGTGCACGGTGCCGGTGTTTTACGATTCCTCCGGAGAACTTCTGCCCACGGCCCTTTACCCTGCGGTAATAAACCGCACGGAATTTGAAACTGCGGTTGTTCTTCCCCCGGAAGGACAGACTTCAACTCTTGCCCCATGGGATTTCTGCGGCATTTACCGCAGGAAAGCGCATCAGGCTCTGGGCGGTTTTGACGCGTCTATCAGGGAACCCTGGTGGCAGAAGCTCGATTACGGTCTGCGGGCCTGGCTCTGGGGAGAAAAAATCCGCACGCACAGTGCCTTGAAAATGGAGTATGTGGGTTCTGTACCGGCAGAAGATGCTTCTGCGGGTCCCGGTTACCGGCGCTTTTTTCTGAAAAATCTGGGTGTTCACATGAGGGGAGGCTCTGCCTCTCTGCCGCTGGGCAGCTGGCGGGCTTACCGCCGCAGTTCAGGCGACAGTGCGTCTTCCGCGCGGGCCGAATGGAAGGAAATTCAGCAGTGGGTCCGTAATAACAAACTGCGCTTTACCTGTGACGTAAAGGCACTGTCGGCTTTCTGGGACTGGGAGGAAGAAGTATGACTTCCGGCGTGTTCCTTCAGATGCGTCTGGACTCTTCCCGCCTGCCCCGCAAGGCTCTGCTCCCCCTGGCCGGCCTGCCGGTGGCCGCTCATGTTATGAACGCGCTCAGCAGGGTAAAAGCCGACATTCATATGCTGTTAACCACGGAAGATTCCCGCGCCGAGCTGGCTCCCCTGGCGGAAAAAGCCGGCTGGAGAGTGTTTACCGGTTCCAAAGAGGATGTACTGGAGCGCTATGTCTTTGCGGCCCGGGAAACCGGCTGTTCCCGTATAATCCGCGCGACAGGGGATAATCCTCTGGTATCGGCCTATATGGCCAACGAGGCTGTTCTATTGGCCGAAAAGTCCGGTGCCGATTATGCCGGGTTTGCCTCTTTACCGCTGGGCAGCGGGGTAGAGGTTATCCGTGCCCAGGCGCTTGAAGAAGCCTGGAATGAAGCCGAAGACCCCTACGAGAGAGAACATGTGGCTCCGTTTCTGTACCGGCATCCTGAACGCTATAAAATAGTGGTGCCCGAGGCTCCCGAAAGATACAGGGCTCCCGAAAGCCGTGTTACCCTGGATACCCCCGAAGATTACACTTTTTTTCAAAAGCTGTTCGCCGAGCTGTATCAGGGAACACCGCTGGAGCTGGAAACAGTAATCCCCTGGCTGGAGGCCCATCCCCGCAATGTCAGTTAAGAATTATCTTCTGGTTCCCCTCAACCGTCCGGGTGAGGGCAGCGGACATCTGCGCCGCTGCCGTGAGCTGGAAAAAAATCTGAAAGGCCGCGGTCTGGCCGCGGCTCTGCTGCCTGATACGGCCGGAGAGGCCGGCGCTGAGTACGCAGCGGACACTCTGCTGGTACTGGACAGGCGTTCCACCTCCGCGGAAGAACTTAACCAGCGGGTTTCCATGGGAACCCCGGTTCTTCTTGACGATGACGGTTCGGCGCGCCTTACTGCTCCCTTTCTGATAGATACCATTCCCGGCCGGCGCGGAACCGCGGCCAATCTGGCATCACCGGCGCTGATGAATCTGCCGCCCCATGAGCGCCGGCCGGATGCTTCCGGAAAAATTCTGGTGAGTTTCGGCGGAGAAGACCCGGCCGATCTGACCGCCCCGGTGTGCCGCTCTCTTGTTTCTGCCGGAGTTGAAGCATCACGGATCAGTGTAACTGTTCCCCCGAAAAAGAAATACGGGGAAGGGGAACTGCCGTCTGGAATTGTCCGGCTGGGAGCGCCGGAAGAGCTGAAAAACTTGTTGAGCGCTTATGGAACGGTGGTCTGTTCGTACGGTTTTACGCTTTGGGAGGCCTTGTCGGCCGGCTGCGCGGTATTTACAGTGGATCCGGCGCCCTATCATGCCTCCCTGTCCCGTGAATGCGGCTTTCCGGGAACCGGCTTTGTAGCAAAAAAACATCTGGAAGATGCTGTCCGCAGGCAATGGCCTCAAAAATCAGAAGAAAAAGAGCATCTGGAAAAAACAGCGGAACAGCTGCGTGAGCGCTGGCTGGCAGAAGAAGAGGGCGGCAGCGGAACACATTCTCTGGCGGAAGTTCTGAGCCGTCTTGAAGCGCCCCGGCCGCAGTGTCTGGTCTGCCGCAGCACTCTGCCTCCCGTTATTGCCCGTTTTCCCGGACGGACATATTACCTCTGCCCGTGCTGCGGAATGACGGGGCTTTACCGTTTTCATTTGAAAAGCAATGAGTACGGAAGCGCCTATTTTCAGGAAGAGTACCGTCAGCAGTACGGACGTACCTATCTTGAAGATTTTAATTTTATACGGGACATGGGTTTTGCCCGTCTGACACGTATAAGCCGTCAAGCGGCCGGGGGGGGGACGCTGCTGGATATTGGATGCGCCTTCGGGCCTTTTCTTTCTGCGGCGGCAGAGAAGGGGTATGAATGCTTTGGATACGACATTTCTCCGGAAGCCGCTTCCTATGTGCGCAGTGAACTGGGTTTTCCGGCGGCCGCCGGAGCCTTTCCGCAGGAAAATCCCGCGGAATCTTTAGGAGTGGAGCAGTTTGACGTGGTAAGCCTCTGGTATGTTATTGAACATTTTCCTGATTTGGATGAAGTGCTGCGCTCTTTGTCCAAATTGACAAAAAAGGGCGGTGTACTGGCTTTTTCCACTCCCAACGGCGCCGGTATTTCAGCCCGGCGCTCTCTGAAGAGCTTTCTGGAGCGCAGTCCCCGCGATCATTACAGTATATGGACACCGGCCTCTGCCCGGCGGATTCTGGCCTTATACGGTTTCCGGGTGTACAGTGTGCGTGTAACCGGACATCATCCTGAACGGTTTCCGGGTGAACCGGCCTCCGGCAGTTTTCTTTACAGGTTCTGGGGGTGCTTAAGCCGTCTTCTGGGACTGGGCGATACTTTTGAGGTGTACGCAAAAAAGGAAAAGGAGTTGTTTCAGTGAACAGTAAAAGAGCAGAGACGGGGGGGGCGGTTTCTCCCGGGGTGTTTATTCTGGGCTGCGGAACAATGCAGATTCCATCTCTGCGTATTGCCGGTGAAATGGGCTGGAGGGTTTACGGCGCCGATGGAAACGACCGGGCCGAAGGGCGTTCCCTCTGCCGCCGGTTTTTTCATGTTGATCTGAAAGACATTGACGGGCTGACAGCCGCTGCCCGTACCATACGGGAAGAAGAGGGACTGGACGGCGTTTTTACCGCCGGTACGGATTTTTCTTATGCTGTGGCCCGGGTAGCCGAAGCCCTGGGCCTGCCGGGGCATCCTTCCAAAGCGGCGCTTCTGGCCACAGACAAGGCGGCCATGCGTCAGTGTTTCCGCAAGGCTGGCGTACCTTCTCCTGATTTTGCCGAGATTGGCCCTGAGGATGATCCGGCGGAACTGGCTTCTGCTGTGCCCGGTCCCTGGGTGGTGAAACCGGTGGACAGTATGGGGGCGCGGGGTGTGGTGCGTATTGACCGGCCTGAAAAGCTTCCGGAAGCTCTGGATAAAGCCCGTACTTATTCCCGCAGCGGCCGGGCTCTGCTGGAAACCTATATGGAGGGACCGGAGTACAGTCTGGATGCTCTGGTGGAAGACGGCCGCCTTATACCATGCGGTCTGGCCGACCGGCATATCTTTTACCCGCCGTACTTTATTGAAATGGGACACACCATTCCCTCCGCGGTTTCTCCTGAAGATGCCGCCGCCCTCTGGGACGTTATGGAACAGGGTGTAAAGGCGTTGGGTCTGACCCGGGGCGCCGCGAAGGGGGATGTAAAACTAACCCCCCGCGGGCCTGTTATTGGAGAAATTGCCGCCCGGCTTTCGGGGGGCTACATGTCCGGCTGGACTTATCCGGCCTCTTCGGGAATTGAACCTTCACGGGGAGCTCTCAGGCTGGCTCTGGGATGGGACGCGGCGCTTCCCGGTGCTTCTGTATCTCTTGTGTGTGCCGAAAGGGCTCTGACGGGAATTGACGGTACCGTGAGGGTGCTGGACGGAAAGGAAAAGGCGCTGTCCCTGCCGGGAGTGCAGGAGGTTTTTCTGAGGCTCGGCGCGGGGGAGAGGGTAAGTTTTCCTCGGAACAACGTTGAGAAGGCCGGTAATGTTATTGTTACAGGCGCAAACCGCTCTGAGGCTGAGCAGAGGGCTGCCGCCGCCTTACAGGCTCTGAATCTGGAGCTGGACCCTTCTGATTTGTCCACCGGTGTGTACCTGGATGATACGGCTGCTTTTCCGCCGGACTGTTTTGAACGCGGCGGCACCTCAGAAGCCGGCTCTGTTTTTTTCCGTTTTCTGGATACTTTATGGAAACAGTTCCCGCCGCAGCCTTCCCGGGGCTGTCCGGTTAACTGTCCCGGTATTTTTGCCCCTGAGCCTTCAGAGAAGCCGCTGGAGGGCAGTACGGCTCAAATTCAGGCTGATTTCTGGAAAGCTCTGGTCCGCGGAGGTTTACCCGGAGCGAGGTGGTACCTTGAGCACCGTCTTTAAAGGGTTATTCCTTGTCTTGCTGCTCTTTATTCCTTTTTTTCTTGCCGCGGCGCCGGTTTCTCTGGAAGAGCTGCTGCAGAAAACAGGCGCGGCCATGCAGTGGGATCCCTGGCGGCATACAGGAAGTTTAAGCAGGGACGGGAAATACCTGGTTTTCCGCTCCGGTGATCCCTGGATGATTCTGAACGGCACCGAGCTTCTGGTTACAGGGACGGTTCTGGAGGAACAGGGGCGTCTGGTCTTTTCCGAAGAAGCGGCTGATACTGTTTTTGACATATTCGGGGTTGATTCTGATTTTGCCAGTCCCTATACACTCAGTACCATTCTGATTGATCCGGGACACGGAGGACGGGATAACGGAGCCAGCCGTATCTGGCCCTCAGACGGAGTAAACAGCCGCCTGCTGGAAAAAGATGTGGTTCTGGAAGTGAGTCTGCGGCTTGTGGAGGCTCTGCGGAAGGCCTATCCGGATAAAAATGTGCTTCTGACCCGGGACAAAGATGTTTATCCCACACTGGAAGAGCGGGTAACTCAGGCCAACAATGTTAAGCTGCAGCCCCGTGAGGGCATGGTTTACATATCTGTCCATGCCAATGCCAGCCTGAGTGCCGGAGCGGAAGGTTATGAAGTGTGGTATCTGCCCCGGAATTACCGCCGCAACATTCTGCAGCCGGGCAGCAGCGGATTCCGTCCGGGAATTGCGCCCATTGTCAATGCTCTCTGGGAAGAAGAGTTTACGCACGAAAGTATTGGTCTGGCCGAAAGAATACTGGAGGGAATCCGGCAGGAAGTGGGCCCGGATGTGCCGAACCGGGGAATACGGGAAGAAAGCTGGTTTGTTGTACGCAATGCCCGCATGGCTTCGGTGCTGGTAGAAGTGGGTTTTGTGACAAATGCCTGCGAATCTGCCCGTCTGCGCCGGCCTGAATACTTGAGCCGTATAAGCCGGGGTATCTATAATGGCGTTGTTGACTTTATTACGTATTTTGAAAACAGGGGGAACTGAATCTTGAAAATTGAAACCAACCGTATTGCGGCCGGTCCCTTAATGCCGATTGGTCTGCTGGTATTGTTCTTTGTTCTTTCTCTGGGATTGTTCTTCCTGTTCAGACCCGCTGTGGATGGAAGAGTCTTTTTTTATCCGGATAATTCGGGCAGCCGGATAGAGGCGGAACGGCGCAGTGTTCCCCGGCAGAAAGATCCGGCAGGGCGTATTCATGTTTTTCTGGAGGAACTGTTTCTGGGGCCTGTTACTCTCAAATACTCTCCGGCCGCGCCTTTCGATACAGAGGTAAGACATGTCGCGGTAATAGAAAAAACCGTTTATGCGGATCTGGGAAAAAGCATGCTCAAATGCGATGAGCAGCTGGCCATTGGTTTTGATGAGGCCCTGGAAAATCTTCAATATAATATCCTCCGGAATTTTCCAAGAATGGAAAAAGTTGTTTTTACAATAGAGGGAAGCGAGGTTCATGCCCCGTATTTTGGGGCGGATTTGGGGTCAGAATGAAAAAAACAGCAAAAAAACAGCAAAAAAGGCGCAAAAAAAAAAATAATTCGTTGAATTGACTCTTGCCCGCCGATATAGTTTGAGTAGGATTTTAATTTATATGCATATTTTGGCAGTAAGGAGCCTCACATGAAAAAGATTTTCGTTTTCCTGGCCGCTTTCCTGATCGTTGCCGGTGTTTCATTCGCCGAGGAAAGCGTTCTGATCGATTTCAGCGAACTCTTGGATGATTCCGAGGGGGAACATCAGGCCACTATGGTGGATTTCAGTTCGGTTGCCGGTACCCGGTTCACTGAAGAGGAAAAAGCAGCTATGACCAGCTCGCTCTACATTCCCAACTGGGAAGTAAAGCTCTCCAGTTCTTCCCGTACTGTTACCAACGATGCCCTTTCTTATGTCCGTACAGTTACTGTGGGAGACAACTCTTCCAAATTCCCGGGTGCTCAGGTAATGGGTATTCGCGTTCATTTCCCTGACGCCTATTTTAACGGTTATGCCTGGGTTAAGCCGCCGTTCCAGATTCCGGCTTATGCAACCAGCACAAAGATAGCAGATGCTCCCGTAGGCGATCAGTTTAACGGTTTCGGAGTGCTGAAGAATGTTGGTGCCATCAAGTCTGTCAGTGTTGATGTTTACGGCATGAACTTCCCCATGCATATGGCTATTGTGCTGCAGGATGAAAATGAAGAAACTCATGAAGTGCCTCTCGGCGACCTTGAGTTTGACGGCTGGAGGGAACTGACCTGGGACAATCCGAACTATATTCTGTCGGTGCGCAACCGGGAAATGAAGAAAACTCCCATCTATCCGACCGATGCCTCTTCCATTACTCTTGACAGCCTTCAGTTCTACCGCGATGCAATGCAGGAAGGCGGTGACTTCATTACTTATGTCAAGGATATCCGGGTAACTTACGACCGCGCTGTTCTTGAAGATGTTAATTCCGAGCTGAATCATGAAAGCGTTTGGGGAATTCTTGCTCAGCGTGAGGAAGAAAGACGTCAGGCTGAACTCCGCCGTCTGGGTAATCTGCAGGTTCTGCGGTATCTTGAAAAGCAGAAAATGCACCAGGAACCGGAAGAATAAGCAGAAAATAGACCAGATAAAGCTTTTTATTGGTTAAAAAAGTCTAAGACCCGGTGTAAGCCGGGTCTTATTTATGTTACACTACATTAGTAAGTATCTATATTGGGTATAATCATGTATATACGGGGTTTTGTATGAGTGACTATATGGATCCGAATAACGAAGAACTGCTCCGTGATTTCTTTGCTGAAGCTCAGATGCAGGTGGAGTCTATAGAAAGAAATATTCTTGCGCTTGAAGATAACGTTAATGACAGCGATGCCATTGATGAACTTTTCCGTGCAGCGCATACGCTCAAAGGCGGTTCTGCAACGGTTCAGATGAACGAACTCTCCACTTTTGCTCACCAGATGGAAGATGTCCTGGATGAAATCCGCGGCGGTCAGGTTACTCCCGGAAGGGATATTATTGACGCTCTGCTGGACGGAACGGATGTTCTTAAGGATATGCTTGCCGCAAGGCAGGATGGTGAAGTTTACGATGAGGATTTTTCCGCTACTTCCCGGAAACTGCGGGCCGTGGTGTCAGGAGAGCCTGCTGCTGAAGAAACACCGGCTTCGCCTTCCGCGGCAGAGCCGGCTCAGAAGGGGGGGCTTACCGAGTACGAGCTTATAGAGCTTCAGGAAGCGGCAGGAGAAGGCGAAACAGTTCTGCAGGTCAGGGTGGAATTTGATGAATCCAATCCCATGAATTCAGTGGGAGGAATACAGATCTTTGCCCGGTTAAAAGATTTCGGACAGCTGCTGAAAACCGTCCCGGATTTTGACGCACTCTATGAAGATGTTTTTCATCCTGTTGTAAGTTATTATGTATCAACAAAGACTTCCCCGGAGGAACTGGAAGAGAAGGTGTTTCTTCCCGATGTAACCCTGGCAGTGGAAGCCGGCACTTTGGATAAGCTTGAGCTTGTGCCTCCTCCGGCAGCAGCTGCGCCGGCTGCGGTAAAGACTGTTCCTGCCGTAAAGGATGTGCCGAAGACGGAAGCGGGGGGGCAGATACCGCCTGCGGCTGAAAAAACGCCCGCGGCTCCAAAATCGCCTAAATCATCCAAATCATCACCCAAAACGCCTCATAAACGCGAATCAATGGGCGGTTCCATTTTGAGAGTGGACAGCCACCGTATTGATAATCTTCTGAATTTGGTAAGTGAAGCTGTTATTAACAAGGGTACCTTTAATCAGCTCAGTTCTCAGTTCGGCGATGTACTGACAGAATTAACCGCGGCGGAAGCCAGGTATAAAGATGGTTTGAATTCCCTGCTGGAGCATTTACCTCTTATGCTGGAAGAACTGCAGGCCGGGAAGACTGTGAATGAACTCCGCGGAGAAATACTGGGGCAGTACGGCGGTCTGTTCAGTACTTTTGAAGATTTTCAGATTAATCTGAAAGATGCTGTTAATCTTTTCCGGAACACCTCGGCCAACCTGGCCCGTACTACCGGAGACCTTCATGAAGGTATTCTGAGGGTCCGGATGGTGCCCATCGGTCAGATCTTCAGCCGTTTTCCCCGCCTGGTTCGTGACTTGTCCAGGAGCCTGCAGAAAGAAATTGAGCTTATTATTGAAGGTGAAGAAACGGAACTGGATAAATCGGTTACCGAGCAGCTGCTCGATCCTTTAATGCATTGTGTCCGTAACTCTCTGGATCATGGTATTGAATCCGTTGAGGAACGCCGGAAAGCCGGCAAGCCCGAAAAAGGCCGTATTCTGCTGAAAGCCTCGAACCAGGGAAATATGATCGTTATTGAAATTACGGATGACGGTGCCGGTATTGATGTTGAGAAGGTGCGCAAAAAAGCTGTTGAGAGGGGGCTTATTCATCCGAACAAAACACTCACCGACATGGAAGCCTTCAATATTATTTTTGATGCCGGATTTACCACCGCCCGGGAAGTAACCAATATTTCGGGCCGGGGTGTCGGGCTTGATGTGGTGCGTCAGCAGATTGAAAAGCTTAACGGTCATGTTACTGTGTGGTCAAAACTGGGTGAGGGAACCCGTTTTATTATAAAACTGCCGCTGACTCTGGCCATTATTCAGGGCCTTCTGGTGCGGGTTGGAACTGAAATTTACGCCATTCCCATTACCAGTGTGGTGGAGAGTCTGCGTATACGGCCTTCAGAGATTAGAAATATCGATAATTATGAAGTATTTAATGTCCGTGATGATGTGGTGAGCCTGCTTCGTCTGGGCCGCCTGTTCCGTATTGATATGAAAGAGGACAGCGAATACCATTATGTTGTTATTGTGGGAAGCGGAGAAAAGAAAATAGGTCTTGTGGTGGATGCGCTTATCGGCGAGGAAGATGTGGTTATAAAACCTTTAAAAGACCGTTACACTAACTCTCCGGGTATAGCAGGAGCGACCATTCTTGGTGACGGAACGGTTTCACTGATTATTGATGTGAGCCAGCTGCTGGACCTGGGAGTTAAAAAAGAACAGGAAGCCCGTCTGTCCCGCGCCGGCATACAATAGGGGAGAAGAATGGAGCAGACAGTAGAAACCAGTACAGTTCAGAAGGATCTGCAGGCTGATCAGGCTATAGATTTTAAAATGGTTACTTTTTCACTGGCTGGAAAAGATTACGCCATTGATATTATGCAGGTAAAGGAAATATCCAAAATTTCCAGGTTCACCTTTGTACCCAATTCAGCTCCTTTTGTAAGGGGGGTGTACAACCTCAGGGGTGATATTATTTCCGTAATAGATCTCCGGCTGTTTTTTAATCTTCCGGCAGCTGAACAGGAGGGGGCCGGCGGCGAGAATATTATAATTCTCCGGCTGGAAGAGCATGTGCTGGCGGTTGTTGTTGATGAAATTGACAAAGTTGTCGGTATTTCCAAAGAAAGCATCCAGCCGCCGCATCCCATTTTCGGTGATATTAACATTAAATACATCAGCGGTGTGGTAGAGGAACACGGCCGTCTTTACGTTATTCTTGATGTGGAACGCATTCTGGGTACAGGCGACAGAAGCAGAACAAAAGAGCAGAACGCCTTCAGTTCCTCTCTTCCGGAAATTAAACAGGCGGAACAGACTTCCGCCGGCGGCGCTGCTGCTCCGGTTAGTGAAGGTCAGATGGAAGTTGATCTGGGCTTCATAAAGGAAACCCTTGTTACGTTTCTGGCTTTTTATGCCGGCCCCATGAATATGGAATGGATGCGCAGCCGTTATATCAGCTGGAAAAAACAGCGCGGCGATAAGATTCAGCTGACCAGTGAAAAAGACGCGCAGGATTTCCTGGCTCCATTCTGGTCGCCTTTCAGCGGTGCTTTCTGGAGTTCTGATTACGCTGACAAGGTGGCCGCGCTCCTGCCGCCGGGCCATACAGGTAATTTTCAGGTGTGGAATCCCGGATGCGGTATGGGGCACGAAGCCTGCTCACTGGCCTGTACGATTAAGAAAACCCTGCCGAAAGTTCATTTAAGGATTCTGGCGCACGATAAGGATCTGATTCGTGTTTCCGGAGCCCCCGGTCTGCGGCCGCCGGAAAACGCGGGAGAACCTTTCAGCAGTTTTACGGCCGAAGGTGCCCGGGAGACGGTTTTCAACAAGGAAATAACCGACGCGCTTCTGTTTGAGTATCATGATATAACGCATGATAATACCCTGCCCAAACTGGACATGGTTGTAGCCAGAGATACACTGTGTTATCTGCCCGAGGAAAGCTGCAGAGCCTTATTTAATACTCTGGATGATGTTATGAAACCCGGTTCATTGCTGCTTTTGGGCAGTAATGAAGAACCGATTAACCCGGAATTATGGGAAAGGATTGAAAATTCCGGCGTTGTTGCGTATAAAAAGAGATAATAGAGGAGAACAGAATGAGAGTTGAATATATCAATCCGTTTGTCGAAGCCGCTTATGAACTTCTCAAGGAAGTACTCCAGGTGGATGTTGAGAGAAAAGAACTCTACCTGAAGAAAACATCCCAGCCGGTTATGGGCCTTGCGGCACTGGTTGGTCTGGCAGGAGGCGTTGAAGGGCGTGTGCTCATTGATATGGATGGACAGACTGCCATCAATATTGCGTCGGCAATGAACGGTGAAGAGCTGTCATCTCTGGATGAGCTGGTAAAAGCCACTATCGCTGAACTGGCCAATATGATTACAGCCCAGGCTTTGACAAAGCTGTCAAATCAGGGGTTCTCTTTTGATCTGACTCCGCCTTCCATTCTGACCGGTGAGAATATGCAGGTGAGCAATACCAATGTGGAAGCTTTGATTGTTCCTTTTTCCATACCCCAGGGTATGGTGGAAATTAATGTTGCTATCCGTGAACGTGTCTGATTATCTTGACACTTCGGGAACAATCTGTAGAATGAACCATCATGGGCGGCTAGCTCAGTTGGTTAGAGTACGTGCTTGACATGCACGGGGTCACTGGTTCAAATCCAGTGTCGCCCATCATACGGCGATCCGCGGGGGTCGCCGTTTGTTTTTCAGGAGGCTGAATGGAAAAACATAGCCGGCAGATTTTTATTGTGCATCCTGATACCGCGCGCCGGGAGAGCCTTGTGGGGCATCTTCGCCGGAAAGAATATGAAACATACGGTTTGAATCTGAATGAAGCAGCTGTTTTGAATTATGAAGGAGAATCCGTTCTCTTTGTTTTTGATACGGCCGCGCAGGATATGGAACTGCTGACGCGTTCACTGGCGCAGGCAGAATATTCCCCGCGGATAGTGGGCTGCGGAGAAGAGGAGCCTTTTTCTTCGGAAAAGGAGCTGATCAATTACCTGCAGACTATCGGTGCTCATGGAAACAGGGCCTATGTGCGTTTCGGCAGTCAGTATGCGTCAATTGCCACCTTTGAAAGTTATGTAGGGGAAAGGCGTTTTGCCGGCATTGTTCACGATATAAGTTCCGCGGCGCTTTCGGCCAGTTTCCGTCCGCAGCCGGAAGACCTTTCATACCTGGAAATGGATTCCATCTGTGTGAACCTTCCGGGGTACAGAGCGAATCTTCCCGGTTCCATAACGGGAAAGAGAATAAGCGGCAGACAGGCTGCGTATATTTTTCATTTTAATTCCGCTGCGGAGAGCTCTTTGCAGAAGGAACTGCGCAGCTTTATCTATACTTCATTGAAAATGAAACTGACCCGCGATATATAGATAACAGACGGAGGAACATAATGAGCAGTGCGTATGGAAGCCTGGAAAATGCTATACAAGATCATTTGAGAGCTATTTGCGAGAGCAGCGGTCTGCCTGAAGGAGACGCTTCTCTGGAAATGCTGGCTGAAGGCTGGCTGGAGAAAAACCGCGCCTTTTCCGAACAGGCGGCTGAAATGGATATGGAAATTGCGGATAAGTGTGATGATGCTTCCCGCGGCTTTCTGGCTTTGACATATTCGGGTTCTCTGGTGGCGGTTGGACCGGACAGCGGCGGTTCGCGCCGGGCCGTTTACGTCAGTATAGACCGCCGGCGGGATGTACCGGCCCGGGCCGAGTCGGATGACGCTGTACTTGGAAACACTGCCGAAGTTGGCAGAGAACTCATTTTTGAAAAAGGGCCTGTTAAGCAGAGTTCTGTTGTTTATCGGCTGGCCATTCTGCCCGCGGCCCTGGCCCTTCCTGTGCAGAACGAACGCCTCAATGAAGCAACAGTGGCCCTGACACGTGAATTTCAGGCAGTCGATGAAACAAAAATTGATATGGAATGATGTTATACTCCACAAACACTGAAATTCGGGAAGTTTTTTCCCGTCTTCATCCGCCCCTTGTTCTTCCTGATCTGGAGGAAATGTCGGGGATACTGGAAAGTGTGCAGCAGGTTCTTGACAATGAAGATCCGCAGATCCGCCCTCAAAGCGGGGACGGCCGTCCCGGAGGCCTGCTCCTTCTCCATTCCGATATTCCCACAGTTATTGTGCCCGACCTCCATGCCCGGACCGGGTATATGGCGGCTCTTATTGATATGGACATAGACGGGCAGCCGCTGCTGGAAGCCCTTCTGGAAGAAAAACTGCAGGTTGTGTGTGTCGGCGACGGTTTTCACAGCGAGGCGCGGGGCGCCAAACGCTGGAAGAAGGCCTGGAAGGAATATGAAAACGCTTTCCGCCGTCATAACGCCATGGATGAAGAAATGGCTGAAAGCCTGTCGCTGATGCTGATGGTTATGATTCTGAAAGTTGCCGCGCCCCGTCATTTCCACTTTCTGAAGGGGAATCATGAAAATGTTACCAATACAGATGAAAATGGAAACCGGCCGTTTGGAAAATACGCCTGGGAAGGGCAGATGGTACGGGATTGGTTTTTGATGTTTCTGGGTAACGATATTCTGTCCCGCTGGGCTGATTTCGAGTATGCCCTTCCTCTGCTGGCCGTGGGAAATCATTTTCTTATTTCTCATGCGGAACCGCGGAATTTCTACACCCGGGAAGAATTGATCTCAGGCATGGAAAACGACGAGCTTATCTATGATTTTACCTGGACCGCGAATGGAGCGGCTACGGAAGGCAGTGTGGAGGAAATGCTGGAGCATTATCTGGAAGACGATGCGGAGGAGTCTCTCTACTTCGGGGGGCACAGGCCGGTTTCAGGGTATTACACTTTACGGGCAAACGGACGTTATGTGCAGATTCATAATCCTGAGCGCTACATTGCGGCGTTTCTGGATGCCGGATGTATACCCGATCCGGAGAGAGATGTCTTTGATATAGAGGAAAGGAGAGGCATGGCGGATGAGTGAAACGGCAAAAAAATCTTCCAGAAGCAGCAGCGCGGCATCTTCGGGCAAAAAGCCCGGTAAAAAAATAGGCAAGTATCAAAACGCGGTTTTAGTGGCCAAAGGCGGCATGGGAGCTATTTACAAGGCTGATCATCCCACACTGGAACAGCCGGTTGTGCTTAAAATGCTTACCCTGACAGACAATGAACAGTTTGCTCAGCGCTTTCAGCGGGAAGCCACTATTATGATGGGCTTTCAGCATGTGAATATTGTTAATTATTTTGACCATTTCAAAACCACCCGTTCCTACTGCATGGTTATGGAATATGTGGATGGATGTTCCCTGGCCCAGCTTTTGGAAAAACACCGTTATCTGGATGATGATGTTGCCCTTCTGGTTATACGCGACACACTGAGGGCGTTGAGTTTTGCCCATGCCAAAGGTGTTATTCACCGGGATATTAAGCCGGCCAACATTCTTATTTCTTCCACGGGGGAGGTTAAACTGACCGACTTCGGTATTGCCCAGAATCAGGCGGTTGATTCAGACAGTCTGACCCGTGAGGGAATGACCCTGGGAACACCGTCCTACATGGCGCCCGAACAGTTCCGGGACGCCGGAGCTGTGGATGAACGGGCCGATGTCTATTCCACCGGGGTTCTCCTCTACGAATGTCTGACCGGAGTAAAGCCCTTTGCCGGTGCGTCTCTGCCGGAAATGCTGGAGCGTATCCGAAAGGGGCGCTATGAACGTTTAAGAAAGGTGCGTCCCGAATCTCTGGGGCTTTCACGCAGGCTTGTGCGCCGCGCCATGCGCCCCCGTCCGGAAATGCGTTACCAGGATGCCGCCCGCATGCTGCGGCCTCTGGAAAGGTTTCTGAGTCATCAAAATGAAAGTTCCCTGCGTTTGACACTGGCCGATCTGGTAAACAGCCGCGGCAAAGTGGACAGGCCGGGCGGTAATACCCGCCGGAAAATACTCAAGGCCGTTATGCTTTCTGCCGCAGCTGCTGCGGGGGTATGTGTTTTGGGGGCAGCTTGGTGGCTTCTGGCTCTGGGCGGCAGGCTGCCCGCTTTTCTGATGCCCGGTTTCCTCGGGGCGGTACGAGCTGATGTTCAAATAGTTGGACCTGTGGAAAACAACCCCCGTGTTTTACTTGATGTCTACAGACAGGATAATGAAGGCAACTCTGTAAAAGTGGGCAGCCGCGAAGGGCGGCTGGCAGGCAATGGTAAACAGAATGAAGGTGTGCCGCTTGTACGGACATTCCCCCGGGGAGTTAAACCGGGTTATTACACCTGTGTGGTTCATGTCGGAAACCGTCTGTACAATCATTTTGTTCAGATTCCGTCTTTGCGCGCCCGCAGCCAGGCTCTGGAAATGGGGGAGAATCCCCAGGTTGTTCTGCGGGAGGATTGGGAACCCATTCACCGGAAGGTGCGGGTTTCCTGGCGTCTGGTCCGGGGGGACACGGGCGCGGAGCTGGCTCCGGTTGCTCCGCCCAAAGTGGTGGATGAAAACGGACGGAGAATAAGCGGTGTGCGTTACGGCTCGGGTGATCTGATGACCGGTTCTTCTTACCGGCTGTTTTTTTCGCTTCCGGGTTTTGCTTCCCGCAGTCTGGATGTATCGCTGGATGCCGGTGTTTCCGACTGTTTTATTGAAGTGAACCTGATGCCTGAAAAAGCCGTGCTGGAACTGGCATCGGATTTGCCTTTCCGGCGTCCGAGTATTCAGGGTGAAAAATTCTACCGTTACGCGGGTGACCGGGGAGGTTTCCGTCCTGTTCCTTTTTTGAGGAAAAAACCGGTGGAACTGGAACTGAGTCCGGGTACTTACACGGTTGTGATCGGCGCTATGGAAAAACAGGCCTCCCGGAAAGTTGTTCTGAAGCCGGGCGGCCGGGCATCTCTGCGTCTGGTAAAGGATGAAGAAGGCAACACGGACTGGGTGTCCGGGAGGTAATAAATGAAGGAATCGCGAGCGTCGCTGTATTCTCTGATGACAGGTGCCGCCGGAGGCGCTCTGGCCTGGTGCGGTGTGGAAATGATTCTTCTGGGAGCCGGCGGTTTTCCGGATGTCCGGATATTTACTCTGGTTCTGGGCGCGGCGGCCGGTCTGCTGCTGGGAGCGGTGGTTCCGCTGGCCGAAGGGCTGCGGCAGTTGCATAAGGAAAAGATCAGAGGGGCTCTGATGGTTGGTTCTGTCTTTGGCGCTCTGGCCGGAGCGGCGGGTATGGCCGCCGGGCAGCTGATTCTTTCCTCTCTGGCCGACTCCCGGATGTTTGTCAGTTTCGGGGAAGGGAGCCGGGGCGCGTCTCTGGCTCGTATTCCCGGATGGACCATTCTGGGAGGAGCCGTGGGGGCTGCCTCCGGTATCCGTTCCCGTTCGGGCCGGCGTGTTGCCGCCGGGCTTCTGGGCGGTTTGCTGGGCGGCCTTCTGGGCGGCGCGGCAGCGGAATTTCTGGGCAGCAGTCTTCCGCGTTTTTACGGCAGGGCGGCCGGAATGATGCTGTGGGGTATATCGGTGGCTTTTCTGGCCGACCGTTTTGAAGCCCGGCGTTCCCGGGGCCGGCTGACCGTACTGGCCGGACCGCTGAAAGGACGTTCTTTTCCGGTAAATCAGAAAGTAATGCGGATTGGACATTCTGTGCGCTCCGATCTGACCATTCCCGGAGACAGTACGGC
>PDRU01000157.1 GCA_002748225.1 Spirochaetales bacterium
AAAAACTGATCGGCCAGAAGACGAACAAGCATACGGGCCGTTTCACGGGAAGTCTGAGCATTCAGCTCCAGAGGTGTTTCTATTTTGTATGTGTCCGGAAAAAGGTAACCCTGAAGCCCTTCCGGATTTTCCCTGACAGGATAATCCGGCGCCAGCAGAACAATGGCGTCCATAACATCAGAGGCATAAGCAAGACCGCTGTTTTCCACCCGGGAAGCTAAATCCGCCGCAGTTATACCGGGAGGAAACACCAGGGTACTGTAAACCCGCTGACTCTCCAGAGGCGAAGTGAGAGCCCTGATAACTTCTGACGGACGGCTTCCCGGTGTGAGGGAAAAACGTCCGGCCTGAAGCGGAGAGAGCATACCGGCCTTGTCCATAATTTTATAGCGCAGACTTGTGTAGGAAGCACTGGCAATGAGACCGGAATCTTCCAGCATAGACGCAATGGACGAAAAGTACATTCCGTGAGGAACAACAATTTCCACAGGTGCTGATGACTCATCTCCGTAAGGCCGGTCCAGGACAAACCAGAACAGCACGGCCGACAGCACAAGAGTAACGGGCAGCACAATCAGCAGAAAAAACAAAAAGGCTCTCATAAATTGTCCTTTATAATTCAAATTCATGCCCCTCCCGGGCCAGTTCTATATCAAGCGGGCCGCTGCTGTGATGCTCCAGACGGCTGTCAAACCACCGCGCTGAACGCAGAATACCTTCCAGATGCGCATCGTCATTCAGAGGATCATGATGAAACATATACAGTTTGCGTATGGAAAATTCACGGACAAATTCAACTGCAAGACTGTAGGAAGAATGGCCCCAGTTGTATTTTTCAATAGCTTCACCAAGTGTATACTGCGCGTCCAGAACAATAACATCCGCATCCTGAAAATACTTCACATTTTTAGGGGTCCGCTCAAAATCCCTGGGTGTCAGTTCCGTGTCAGTAGAATAAATAAACGAACGCCCTGCTTCCACACACTTGTAGGAAATACATCCGTTGGGATGATTCCGGCGTATCCAGTAAATTTTCATTCCCCCCAGCAACAGTTCTTCATTTCTTTTCAGAATACGGAACTCTGTCCGGGCATTAAAGCTGTCCCAGTCCACCGGGTGATACGGCACTTCCATAAATTTGCGGAGTATACGCTCCATTGCCGGATAAGGACTGTAGAACGTTACTTTCACATTCGGATCGTAGAGAGCTCCAAAATAAGGAATACCCAGAATATGATCGTAATGAAAATGACTGATAAAAATATGATATTCAGTGATTTTCTGCCGGGTGCGCCGTATCCACTTTTCCATTTCACGCAGGCCGGTGCCTGCATCGAACACAACAACACAGCCCTGCGCGCTGCGTACTTCCACACACGGTGTATTACCTCCGGTAGTGCCGAATATGCCGGGCGGAAGTGAATTCAGAAACCTCTGCCGTGTTTCTGAATTGACCAGATCATGAGGCTTAACTCTCTGCAGAGCAGCTGCAATTTTACCTCTTATTACTTCCGGTCCCAGAGGTGCAGGACTGGAGCCTCTCACCCCCCAAAAACGAACGCGCATTTCACCTCCACGGTTCACTCTATAATATAATACTATAATACTCTGAAGAAAAAAATTAATATGAATTACGAAATTTTGTCCGGATTTATGAATAATTCTTCCGCACGGTCAGCCAAAACGGCCTCAATAGCCTCTTTACTGTGAAAACAGCCCTTATTCATACCCGGACATTCTTCCGCTTCCCTGTCCCATTCAGCCCTGTTCGCCAGAACAGCCGGCCAGAACGGATAGGAACGGCACTGGCGCGGCCGGGCCGCGTACACAGTGCATCCCCCGTCCCAGAAAATGCAGTCATAATTGTCTTTTTCTTCCAGACTGAGACGTGAAGTAATACCCAGATTAACCTTTTTGCAGTACTTTTGGATAAACTCACTCTCTGTCATTTGCACATGCTCTGCCAGGCTGGTTAAATCGTTTTGAGTCAGAAACACATACCCCGGGTCATGCCGGCAGCAATGCCCGCACGACACACAGGAAAAGTTAAGACCTTTATGCCAGAACGTCTCTGTCTCTGAATTCATAGAGTCCTTACCGCCTGTAAAAGCACAAACAGAAAAGGCCTCCGCGTGGAGACCTTTTCAAACAATGGGGAGAGAAGGATTCGAACCTTCGAAGCCTAAGCAACAGATTTACAGTCTGCCCCCTTTGACCGCTCGGGAACCTCCCCGTTATTAACCAGCCAACTCAGGGATTTAAGCCGGATTTTCTAACCCTTTTATTGTAAAGATTTACAATATTTTCAGGGTTTCATGTGACTGCCCGATGTTACCGTTTGC
>PDRU01000147.1 GCA_002748225.1 Spirochaetales bacterium
GGCAGCGCCGAACGCCTGCTCAAAAGCCTGAGCAGCATACCGTTTTTCTCCTCGGAAATTCCTGAATCTTCAGACATTTTCATTCTGTCCCTGAAACGCGACAGCCATTTTATTGACGAAGTGTTTTCCAAGTACGAATGGGTGGAAACAGCAGACACATCTTTTAACGCCGCCGCCCATTTGAAGATAACCGAAAACCTGGAAAAAAAATCATCAAAAATTCAAAAAAGCATGGACAGCGTGCAGAAACAAATGTCCACAGCAGTAGAAGAGCGCCGGGAAGAACTGGATGCCATCTGGAGGAACCTGCGCCTTCATGAACTCTACATGAAAATTACCGGCAGCTTCATGCACACCGAAAAGACATCCCTGTTCTCCGGCTGGCTGCCGGCAGGAAAAGCGGAAGAAGTGGACAGGCTTATCCGCCAGTCTTCGGAGAATCAGTGCATTATTGAATGGTCGGACGCCCGTCAGCACGAACGGAAGTCCATTCCCGTGCAGATGAAACACGTCCCGGCCCTTGATCCCTTCAAAATGCTGGTGCAGAACTACGCGGTACCCGAATACGGCAGCGTGGACCCCACCCTGTTTGTTGCCGTGGCCTATTTAACCATGTTCGGCCTTATGTTTGCCGATGCCGGACAGGGGCTGGTTATTTTTCTGATCGGACTTCTGGGACGCCGGCTGATGCGCGGCATTTCTTCGGGTGAGCGCACTCTGCTGCAGCTGTTCATGTACTGCGGCGCCGCTTCCATTGTTACCGGAGTTCTGTTCGGTTCCTACTTCGGTTACCCGTGGTTTGCCCCCCTGTGGTTCGACTACCACGGCATTGTAACGGGGCACGCCCACAGCCCGGGCAGTATCAGCACTGTGTACGACATTCTGAAAATTACCATTTTCTTCGGCATTGCCGTTATTTCCTGCGGCCTTTTAATTAACTGGATAAACCTTATCCGGAAAAAAGACTTTTTCACCCTGGTTCTGGACAAGTCCGGTTTAATCGGCGGGTGGTTTTACGGCTGCGGCGTGTACACGGCCTTTTACTTTGCCGGTTCCGGCTACAAACAGATGCCTGAGGGTAATCTGCTGTTTGTCTTTTTCGGCATACCCACCATTCTGATGCTGTTCAAGGCGCCCCTGCATTATTTTCTCCATGAACGGACTGAAAGGAAAATGGATTTTTTTCTTTTTATTGATTTTTTCATGGAATGGGTGGTGGAACTTCTGGAGGTATTCTCCGGCTATCTGGCCAACACGCTTTCCTTTATGCGGGTGGCCGGACTGGGCATTGCCCATGTCAGCCTGATGAGCGCCTTTGATATTATTGCCGGAATGACTTCCTCCCGCCCCGCGGCCATTGTTATTCTTGCGGCGGGAAACATTCTGGTTATTGCACTGGAAGGACTCTCGGCCGGCATACAGGCCCTGAGGCTGAACTATTACGAATTCTTCTCCCGGTATTTCACCGGTAAGGGAATAGCATACAATCCAATTTCACTGAGACAGGAGAAATAATGAACGCGAAAGAAAGATTCCGAAAGAAAGTACAATTCAGTATTGTTTTTCTGACTGTTGTTATGGGTGTATTTTTTATCAGCGGAGCGCCGCCCCTTTTTGCAGAAACATCGGCAGAGGAAGAAACCGCTCAGAGCAGCGGCAATCTGCAGTGGGCCCTTATATCCGCCGCTGTGGCATTTGGTTTCGGCGCCATAGGCGCGGGCATTGCCATTGCCAACGTGGGAGCCGCGGCCATGGGCGCCATTGGAGAAAAACCGGAAATTGCCTCCCAGGCGCTTATTTTCATAGCACTGGCCGAAGGTCTGGTGGTTTTCGGATTTATTATTGCCCTGATGATTCTGGGCAAGGTTTAGAAGCAGAGCCGCTCAATGAATTATTTCATAATCGGAGATGAAGATACAGTTCTCGGTTTTGAACTGGCCGGAGTGGCCGGAAGAAGTGTGAAAACGGCCGAACAGGCCGGCACAGCCTTCAATGAAGCTCTGGCAGACCGCAGCAACGGCATTATTATTATAACAGAAGCCGCTGCCGATCTCATCAGGGAAAGGGTGAACAAGCTTCTTTTCTCTGCATCTTTTCCCCTGATTGTGGAAATACCCGACGGAAGCGGCCGCAGGGAAAACCGTAAAGACCTGCGGACTCTGGTTAACGAAGCAATTGGTATAAAACTGTAGGAGAAAAACATGAAGAAGTCTGGAAAATCAAAAATTATATTCGCGGCTCTGGTTATGGCCGTACTGCTGCTGGGTCCGGT
>PDRU01000148.1 GCA_002748225.1 Spirochaetales bacterium
GGAGGTTTTTATGGCATATTCCCGCCCTGTTTTACGGCGCGCAATGATTATTTTTGTACTGCTGGCTGTTTTTGTTACTGTTCCTGCGGCTTTTGCCCAGGAGGAAGAAAAAGAGAAATATAACAATCTTCTGGTAGAAATGCTTGAAGCTTATCAGAAAATGATCCGCACTGAGCTGGATAAGGATGTTAAGAATCGGGCCGGAAACTCATGGTCTGTTGTCAGCCGCGCCCTGAGCGAAAAAATACTGCGCTTTACAGTGGATCCGATGAATCCGGATATATTTACAGGTGTACGCTTTATGCCGCCGGCAGAGGATGCTCCCGGTTATTTGATTGTTTCACGCCGGCTGCTGGACACCTGGAAGACACATCCCTCTATTGCGTATACTGTTTTAACCCGTGCGATAGGCGACAGCGCCAGTTTCTTTTTGCAGCCTGAGGCCTGGCTGCAGATGGAAAAAAGTTCTCTAGACAGTTTTTTTATGTCTTTGGGGCTGTATGTAACTCAGGCGGAGATGATCAGGGACAGACTGGTTCCGGCCGGTTTTCTCATTACTCCTTATGAGTCATTTTTACTTGACAGCTACGAGAAAGATCAGCTTACCAGCGCGGGTCTGTTTCTGGAGGGGTTTTCCCTTCCTGTTGCCCAGGCGCTTATGAACGCCGGAGCCGGGTTTGAAAAAAACGGAGACGCGGATGCTCTGCGCCATGAACTGAAGAAAATAGGTTTAAGACTTCTGGATGACAGAAACAATGTAAAACGCGGAAATGACAGCCGGGAGATTTTTCCTTCGGCCATAGCCATTCACAGCTGGCTGGAGTTTACTCCGGAAATTCTGTCCCGTATTTATAACAAGGACCGTAAAGATGAACCGCTGAGTTTTGGTGAAGTTCTGTCTCAGGAAACCGAATACGCTAAACTTCGCCAATTGCTGGAAGCTTCCCGTATAAAAGATATGCCGAAGCTCGAACATGTTTTGAAGGAAACCCGGAAGGGCTTTTCTTCTTTTTAGTAAACGGTCTAATAAGCGGCATTAAGGTTCCCGGCCAGTTCCCGGAGAAACAGTCCGACGTCACTCACTACGCCGACAGTCTGGGCGCTTCCCCTGTCGGTGAGTTTTGTTACAACCGCGGGGTTGATGTCGACACATACGGTTGGTATCCAGCTGGGGGCCATGTTGCCGGTTCCGATGGAGTGCAGCATTGTTGAGAGCATAAGGAGCATTCCCGCGCCGGATATTATTTCCGCGTAGGCGGCCTGGGCGTTTATCATGTCTGTTTCTGTTTCCGGAAGCGGCCCGTCATCCCGGATTGAACCGGCCAGACAGTACGGCGTTCCGGTCTTTTCCAGCTCATACATCAGCCCGGAGCCGAGGGCTTTCTTTTCTATCATTTTTCGGATTGAGCCGTATGTGTACACTGTATTGATGGCCATCATATGGTTTTTGTGGCCTTCGTGCGTGGGGCGGCCGCTGGAGAGGTCTACTCCCAGAGATGTTCCGAAAAGCCGGTATTCGAGGTCGTGGACGGCAATGGCGTTGCCGCCGAGCAGTCCGGACACCCATCCGTCCCGGATCAGCGCGGCCAGAGCATCAGCACCGCCGGTGTGCACAACAACAGGCCCGGCTACGACAACGATCTTTTGGTTGTTTTCTTTCAGTTCCCGCATTTGAAGAGCTATCTTTTCAGCCGCCCGGGACGCGTTGCGTTCTGAAGAGACGTCGTTGTTCATAAAGGCGAATTCTTCCCGTACCAGCTGCTTTTCCGGCGGATAAACCCGGACAGAACCTGTTCCAACCAGAACCTGATCGCCGGTTTTTATATCGCGGAGTTTCCGGCAGACAGGACGGCCCTTTTCAAGAACAATTGCCGCATCCATTCTCTGAGCTTCTGTTTTTTTCCAGTTTCCGCCGACAAAAACTTCGGTGCGGTGGTTGGTTGTTGAATAAAAACCCTCCGGAGCGGATTTATCTTTTTCAGCAGGCTGCCATTCAGCTTCAATTTCGCCTTCAGCCTGTACTCCGAGGAGTGAGAGTTTGGATGCGACTGATTCGAGAAGTTCTTTTTGAGCGGCCTGCACTTCCAGACGCAGAAAGGTTTCATCTTCCGGAACTTTTCCTACGTCAAAATGAAGAATTGTATAGTCGGCACCTTCCTGAAGTATGAGATTTAAAATGGTGCTGAGCATTCCGGAATCAATTAAGTGGCCTTTATGAACAAGTATTTTGCTGGGCATGAGCTGAATATGCCTCTCCGGAGGGGG
>PDRU01000178.1 GCA_002748225.1 Spirochaetales bacterium
GGTGACTGTGCGAAAATAAGGAACATTATTTTTTTATTGATTTCGGAGGCTTCTCTATGGTTATTCTCACGCTTAACTGCGGTTCGTCCTCAGCCAAATACCAGGTTTATGACTGGGACAAAAAGGAAGTACTGGGTGTCGGTCTGGTTGAACGCATTGGACAGGATATTTCGAACATTGAACATAAAACACCGGGAAAAACCGATTACGAAGACAAAAAGTCCTGCCCGGACCACAAGGCCGCGGTTGCCTGGATTATGGAAACTCTTGTTCATCCCGAATACGGCTGCATTACCGATATGAGCGCGGTCAAGGCAGTAGGACACCGCATGGTTCACGGAGGTGAAACATTTACAAAATCGGTTATTGTTAATGATTCCATTCTCAAAGATCTGGAAGCCTGCAGTTCGCTGGCCCCCCTGCACAATCCGGCCAACATTACCGGTATCCGGGCGGCTCAGGAAGTTCTGCCGAATGTTCCCCACTCGGCTGTTATGGATACAGCCTGGCATCAGACCATGCCGGCCAGCAGCTACATGTACGCCCTTCCCTACGCGTGGTACGAAAAATACAAGGTTCGCCGTTACGGCTTCCACGGCACCAGCTACATCTACACGGCCAAACGCGCCGCAGCGCTGCTGAAAAAGAACCCTCTGGAAACCAACCTGATTATTGCCCATATCGGTAACGGCTCCTCCATCTGCGCTGTAAAGGACGGCTGCAGCTACGATACATCCATGGGTATGACACCCCTGGAAGGTTTAATTATGGGAACCCGCTCCGGCGATATGGACCCGGCCATTGCCACTTACATTATGCAGAATGAAAACGTATCGGCTGCCGAAATGGATTCCATTCTGAACAAGAAGAGCGGCATTCTGGGTATTACCGAAAAATTTATTGACCGCCGTGATGTGCACGAAGGCGTTAAGAAAAACGATGAACGCTGCACTCTGGCCCTGAACATGGAAACCTACCGAATCCGCAAGTACATCGGCGCCTATTCGGCGGCTCTGGGACGTGTTGATGCCGTTATATTTACGGCCGGTGTGGGTGAGATGAACCCCACCTACCGCTGGGAGTCACTGAAGGGACTGGAAAATCTGGGAATTAAGATCGATCCCAAAAAGAACGATCTTTCCCATTCACGGAACGCTGAAACCTGCATTTCCGCTGATGATTCTCCGGTTAAGGTTTTTGTTATACCCACCGACGAAGAGCTGGTAATGACCGAAGACGCCTACGCCCTGATGAACGGCACCTACGATGCCCACACAAACTTCACCTACTCGTTCCAGAGTGCCGGCTACCGCAACAAGGCCAGAGACGCCGCTCTGAAACGCGACCTGGAAAAGAATCCCGGACTGAAAGACATTCTGGCCGGCTGAATATTCCCGGCTGCGGATTTCCCCGGCGGCCGCTTTTCCCGGCGGCCGCTTTTCCCGGCTGCGGATTTCCCCTGACTGCGGATTTCCCCTGACTGCGGATTTCCCCTGACTGCGGATTTCCCCTGACTGCGGATTTCCCCTGACTGCGGATTTTCCCGGCGGCGGATTTCCCCGGCTGTGGCTTTCCCCGGCGGCCGCTTTTCCCGGCGGCGGATTTCCCCCAGCGGCAGATTTTCCCGGCTGCAGATTTTCCCGGCGGCCGCTTTTACTTCAGCTATTTGAAAAGAACCGATTTTCCCACGGCCGCAGCCTTTTCCCTGTCAAAAAGATAAGAAATAATGGCCAGGGCAAATTCACCGGCCGTCCCCGCTCCCCGGCTGGTAATCAAATTACCGCCCGGATAGCAGGTAAAACTCCGCCCCTTGAGCATGCCGAAGGAACCCAGAACAACAGCCGGTGACGCGCAGATGGCGGCAATCAGCTTTCCTGAATTCCACAGCTCTTCACAGAAAGAGCGGACCGCTGCTGAAGCAGCCAGATTATCGGCTCCGGGCAAACCTCCCGGAAGAACGGCCGCGTCAAAATAACCCGACAGTTCCCCGGCGTCCGCATCGGCCTGAACGGCTATTCCCCGGGCACCCCGGGGACACTTTGTACCAACCCCGGCTATCACAACTTCCGCTCCGGCGCGGCGCAGATAATCAATGGGCGTAACAGCCTCTACTTCTTCAAAGCCCTCAGCCAGAAAAACAACTGCTCTTGGCATAACATTCCCCCTCAGCGCATAGTATATACCATGAAGCACAGCGGAATGATACGCCGTGAATTAAACGGCAAAACTTTTTATTACTGGGAAATTTTTGAAAACTACCGGGACAGACTAAGGGCCGTACTGACAACCCGTGCAGTTGGACGGGATTTTTCCAGTGCTGCCAGCCGCGCCTGTGCGGCAGAAGCTCTGGAACTGAAAGAAAACGCATGGGAGCTGTGCAGACAGGTTCACGGCAGCCGTATTGCCGATGCGGCCGGGTGTAATAAGCTTATATGGCACAGTAACTGTGACGGGGTGGAGCTGGGTATGAGCGGCGTGATCGCGGCCGTACAGCTGGCCGACTGTCATCCTGTTATTGTTTACGATCCAGCGCACCACAGGGGTGTTGTGGCCCACGCCGGCTGGAGAGGTACGGCCGCCGGTATTGCGGAAAAAGCTGTATGGAAACTGCGCAGCAGCGGCAGCCGTGCCGAAGATTTAGTGGCCGCCGCCGGCCCCGGAATAGGTCCGTGCTGCTACAATGTGGGCAAAGAAGTTAAACAGACATTTATGCAGCATTTTCCCTATTCGGCAAAAGTGTTCAGAAAACCGCTTTTACTGGATATCGCACAGGCCAATAAAGAGCGGCTCATGCACGCCGGAGTTTCAGAAAAACGCATAGGAACCGGATATTTATGCACATCCTGCCATCCGGACGAGTTTTATTCGTACAGGCTGGAAAGGCGCCGTCTTAGGAGCGCCGTGGTTATCTGCGACGGCGCGGCCTCAGGAGCAGCGACGCGGCCTCAGGCGCAACGTCGCGGCCTTAGGGGCAAGTGCCGCGGCCGCAGGGGCAAGTGTCTGCGGGGAGGCCATATGGCGCAGATACACAGGCGCCGTCTTAGGAGCGGCGCAGTTATCTGCGACGCCGTGATTATCTGCAGCGGCGCGGCCTTAGGCGCAAGTGCCGCGGACTTCGGCGCAGTGCAGCCGTCTTAGGAGCGGCGCGGTTATCTGCAGCGACGCGGCCTCAGGTGCAACGTCGCGGACTTCGGGGCAAGTGTCTGCGGGAAGGCCATATGGCGCAGATACACAGGCGCCGTCTTAGGAGCGGCGCGGCCTTAGGAGCAGCGGCGCGGCCTCAAGAACAACATCGCGGCCTTAGGCGCAGTGCGGCCGTCTTAGGAGCGGCGCGGCCTTAGGAGCAGCGGCGCGGCCTCAAGAACAACATCGCGGCCTTAGGAGCAATGCCGCGGACTTCGGGGCAAGTGTCTGCGGGAAGGCCATATGGCGCAGATACACAGGTGGCCGTCTTATGAGCGGCGCAGCCTTGGGAGCGGGCGTCTGCGGGAAGGCCATATGGCGCAGATACGCAGGCGCTGTCTTAGGAGCGGCGCGGTTATCTGCTAGCGGCGCGGCCTCAGGAGCAACGTCGCGGCCTTAGGCGCAGTGCGGCCGTCTTAGGAGCGCCGCGGCCTTAGGGGCAAGTGCGGTTATTTGCAGCGGCGCGGCCTTAGGCGCAAGTGCCGCGGACTTCGGCGCAGTGCAGCCGTCTTAGGAGCGGCGCGGTTATCTGCAGCGACGCGGCCTTAGGCGCAAGTGCCGCGGACTTCGGGGCAAGTACCGTGGCCTCAGGTGCAAGTGCCGCGGCCGCAGGGGCAGCGGCGCGGCCGCATCCGCGCAGGGGCGCCCGGAGCAGCTATTTTTTGAGAAGCCGCTTAAAGAAACCCTTTTTCCTGGACGGTTTCTTACCGGCAGAACCTGAAGCGGAAGCGGCGCCTTCACTGAACTGAAAATCCCTCTCACCGTCAAAGCCCTTGTTTGAAGGCTTGTTCTGACGTTCAGGGCTGTCAGACCAGTTCTTTCTGTCTTTTTTATCCTGCGGGCGGCCGCTGCGGCTTCGATTCCGGGAAGGAGCTTTCGAGGCAGCAGTTTCGAGGGGTGTTTCTTTTCCGGTTTTTCGATTTTTAGAGGATTTTCCGGTCTGCTTTTTGTCGGCTGTTTTTTGCCCGGCATGCCTGTTTCCGCCCGGCTTGTTTTTGTTTTCCTGTTCAAAGCTTTCACCGCTGACAACATTACTGACCGCGGACTGAACCTTGGCAGCTCTTTCTTCCAGGGGACGCCGGCCTCTTACCTGCTGACGGCTGCGGGAATCGCGGGAATTGTTTTTACGGGAAGAAGCGTTCCGGTTCTTTCGTGTATCCAGTTCCCTGTAACGCTGCTGATGAGGAAAGCGCATACCTTCACTCTTATCTTCCACTTCAATGAGTTTTTCGTCAGCCCAGCTGACCGGGATTTTCTCTCCCAGAAGTTTTTCAATGGGACCGAGGCCGTAGACATACTCTTCACATGCCAGAGTAACCGTTTTGCCTTCACGGCCAGCCCGGGCCGTCCGTCCGATGCGGTGAACGTAGCTCTCAGCCTCCAGAGGGACATCGTAGTTGATAACCATTTCCAGTTCATCAATATGCAGTCCCCGCGCCGCCACATCGGTAGCCACCAGAAACTTGTGTTTGCCCTTCTTGACGGCATCAACAATTTTCAGACGCTTGGACTGGGGAAGATCACCCATTAAAAATTCAACAGCGTAGCCGTTCACTTCCAGACGTTTGGCCACTTCCCAGGCACTGTGCCGGGTATTGGTAAAAATAACGGCATTCTCCGGATCGTCACGTTTAAGGACTCCCAGCAGCAGCTTCATTTTTTCATCTTTGCCCACATGGTAAAGTTCCTGAGTAACAGTATCAACTGTTACCTTTTCCGGTTCAATAATAACCTCACCCGGATCGTTCATGTACTCCCAGGCCAGATTTCCCACGCGGGCATTAAGAGTTGCGCTGAAAAGCATGGTATGCCGTTCATTATAGGGGCGCATACCTTTTAAAATACGCCGCAGATCAGGCAGAAACCCCATATCAAAAAGTCTGTCGGCCTCGTCTATAACCAGAAAGGCAAAATCCTGAAGGTTTATTTTTTTCTGTTTACTGAAATCAATCAGGCGTCCTGGAGTTCCCACCACAAAATCAAGACCTTCATGAAGCATTTTTTCCTGTGAAGCGTAACCGACTCCTCCGTAGACAGCTCCAATTTTTAAATCAAGATATTTACCCAGAGTATTGCCTTCCCGTTCAATTTGAACAGCCAGTTCCCTTGTCGGTACAATAATAAGCGCTTTCTGCCCCTTGTACTTTTCTTCGGAAATCATCAGCTGAAAAATGCCGAGAAGAAAAGCGGCAGTTTTGCCGGTTCCCGTCTGAGACTGGGCGTAAATATCCCTGTGCCGGCGAATAAGCAGATCGAAACACTGGGCCTGAACGGGCATAGGTGTTTTAAAGCCCGCCTCGTCAATTCCTCGCTGGATCCGTTCATCGAATCCAAATTCTTCAAATGTCATTGTGTAGTATAGTCCTTAATATAAAAGGCGAAAGCCGTAGAAATCGCCCCGGTATTAATCGGCGCTTGTCGGGTTATATATACGGTACTAAACGCTGGCAGGCTCCGGTTTTCCCGTATTCATCCGCTCCGGAGCCAGGTTCCCGTAAAGGCTTAACCCGATAGTTCACTAAAATTGAGTATATACTTTCATCAAATGATTGTCGATAGAAGAAATAGAACGACAAAACAGCTTGGCCGGCTATTCACCGAAGAAAGCCTTCTGTTTCAAAAGGTAGCAGTATGTTTTTAAAGTCCAAAATACCCGTTTTCTTTTTCATGGCGCTTCTGCTGGCGGCAGAAACACTCTGGAGCGGAGAATGGGAGATTGCACCGGCCAAAGCTTCCGCCCTGCCTGAAACAGATTCGGAACTTGTTTTTACCCCGCTTGAAGAGAGCGCATACATCAACACCTTTCTGACCGGC
>PDRU01000126.1 GCA_002748225.1 Spirochaetales bacterium
CGGATCATAATAATCAGCATCATTTCCAGAAGCTGAGGCCGGTTGCGGAAGGTTTCAGCCGCACGGCGCGCGTAAACAGACATGGGCTCTGTTCCATAAGCCGCGCGGTGAAATATTTCCAGAGACGAAGCCACACTCTGGGGATCGGTAATTCTTAATTCGTTTATAACCACACTGCGGAATAATTCTTCTTCCTGAGGGCTTACACGTCCATCGGCGGCAGCAAGTCTGCCCAGCATGGAAAACAGGGTTTCCATAAAAGCAGGTCCGTCAGCAGCCGGGTTATATCCCCACCCTGAAAACCACGAGGAAAAACGTGCATTATTCTGATCGTTGTTTCTGCCCAGCATGGCGCCAAGCGTCCGGCCCATAAACATCATAATTAAAGCACCAAATATTGAACGGAAGAAAAACAGACCAATAAAGAAGCCGATAATTCCGCCAAGTGTTGCAGCCGGGTTGAACAAAAGTAAACTCTCCTCTAAATCAATGTGCCGTTAGCACTATAACCGCACCGTTTGTCAGTATGACAGCCGGTTTTTCATACACACTTTCCCTGCTTTCCGCCACCAGATTAAACCGGAGATCATAATTCAGTGTTCCCGGAAGTGCTTCCAGCTGAAATGTTCTTGATTCACCGTCTCTGAGCGGCTGACCGTTCAGCACATCCTCTCCCCATTCAGAATTTCCAACAGCACTCAGCTGCAATGCAATAATGGGAAAGCCTGTACGGTTGACAATCTGTACACGGCGCCGGGCACCGGCAAAAACAGAAAGCCGGGCCAGATGCTCCGGACCAAGGCGTATTTTTCCGCTGGCAGGAGGAAACACCTCATACAGCACGTAAATATCGCCGCTGCTGTCAATAAACCTCAGCGACCAGGGAACAGGCCCGGAAATATAAATACCGGCACTCTGCCCGTCCGCAATGGTTTGCTCCGGAATAAGGTCTTCCCCCCACTGATTCTCTCCGGAAGAGGCATGCTGAATTATTTCAATGGAACGGCCTGTTCTGTTAAGTACGGTAATTGATTCAGCCTGAGCAAAGACCACAGCAAAAAGCAGCAGCAATAATACTGCCAAAAAGAAACTCCTTTTGAACATCAGGCTTCCTCCACATCGGAAACAGCATTCTGGTATTCCAGAATAGAACCCTTAACACATTCAAAAAACAAGGGAAAAATAACTGTCTGAAAATAGCTTATTTTCAGCGTTACATCCCTGCTTGCTTTATACGCTGAATGATAAGACTGTGAAACATGAGAAATCCAGTCGTTATACCGGGTAAAGGAATTGTCCAAATCTTCAGATTCGGGTTCCTTATCCTTAACAGAATCCTGAAGTTTACCAAGAAGCGTTAGCAGCTGAAACAGGGTATATTCCTCAGAAAGCTCTTTGTAGAGCTTATCCGCTTCTCCGCCGCAGTTTTCCAGACGGAATTTATACTTTGCGGGAAACATAATCTGGTAAAGAAAATCTTTACGCAGAACAACACCTTTTTTCCTGAAAAGAGACTCCATTTGATTTATAACAAAATTATTACCTCTGTAATACTTTAAAAAATCAACAATGGAATCAGCGCCCACTTCTCCGCGCATAAGAAGGAGCTCAGACTGTTCTCGAATGCTCTCGGGAAGTGTGGGGCTCACCTGCACACTGTAGGTTTCAAAAGCGGCGTTTCTCTTGTCTTTCAGACTGACTCCGGCTTTGCGGAATAATTCATCAAAGGAAATATCCTTGTAGACACTCCCAATAGCACTGGCCTCCTTGCGGATGCGCCGATGATACTCCGAGGTAATTCCATTTTCATGCAGCAGCTCAAAAAACTCCTGCGTTATACGCAAACCGCCTACAGGTGCCGATGATTCCATTCTTTTGGCATCGATAACCGGCATGCCTATAACATCCCACTGTTTAACTCCTTCAGGCCCAAAGTTGCCTATCAATACAGGGCCTATAGCTGCGCCGACACGGATACGTATCTGAAAAAGTGCGTTAAACTGTGCCGCGGCATATCCATTACGCAGTTCACCCAGAATTCGGTAAGCTTCCATTATGGCATTAACAGTGGAAGGATCGTTAACCTTTTTAAGAATATTTTTATTTGCCTGATTAAAAAGACTGGTTACCCGCTGAAGCTGTACACAGGTATAAAACAACTCCCGGGACATATATTTACGGGCTTCCCTGTTGTCCATGTTCTTAACCATGGGATCGATAGGGCCCCCGAAATGGAACATAAGGCTGTCACCTTCTATTTTGTTCAAATAAGCGCCATGACTGGTTAAAACCCAGTTAAACGCGGAATACAAACCATTCAGAACAGCCTGGTTCTCGGGCGGACTCAGAAACCGGGACAAAAAGGTGTAACGGGATATGTCCAGAAAACCAATAGCAATATCAGTTTCCTGAGACACATTATTAATCCCCCCGGCATCAACAATTGCATTCACCAGCTGACGGGGCAGATAAAATTCCTCTATCTGGCGGCGGAGTTGCAGTTCCTTTGATACATCGCCGGAAATTCTGCTTGTAGCATTTTCCATCAGTCTTTAACTCTCACTAATCTCCATCATAACAAAAATCTGCGCTTCGTCATACAGTAAAATACCATTAAAGGTGTATAATGGTTTACATTATAGCCTGCGCCAGTAATAATCTTGAGAAAGGAAGGAATAGTATTCATGATCCTTAATGAAAATGTTGACCGTAAAATAATTCCCGTAGCCGGTGGAAAAGGCGGTGTCGGTAAAAGCGTGCTGGCTGCCAACATGGCCTTAAGCATGGCCATTTCCGGCCAAAAAACCGTGTTAGTAGATCTGGATTTGGGCGGATCCAATATTCACACACTCCTGGGTGAAAAAAATATCAACGCCGGAATAGGGAATTTCATTTCCGGACGCAGTTATTCAATGCCCGACCTTGTCCGCCCTACTGCATGGGAAAACTTATACTATGTTCCAGGCGATGTACTTGTCTACGGTATTGGAGAACTCACAAAATCCGTCAAAAACCGCATAATAAAGGGTTTACTGGAAATTGACGCGGATTACATTATTGTGGATCTGGGAGGCGGAACAAACTTCACTGTTATTGATTTCTTTCTTATATCCAATTCCGGACTGATTGTTACCACGCCCCAGAATACTTCCATTTTAAATGCTTACGCTTTTGTAAAAAACTATGTATTCCGCTTTCTGCAGCGGGCATTCATAAAAAACAAGGAAGTGTCGGCCTATCTTAAAACGGCCCTGAAAGAACGCAAACCGGGTAACCGCAAAATGGTTGTTGATATTGTTTCCGATCTCAGAGAGATGGACGCGGAAATTGGGGAGAAAGCCCAGGCTTTTATTGAGGTGTTACAGCCAAAACTCATTTTAAACCGCGTTACAGGACTCCATGATATAGCCATGGCGGAAGGTTTAAGAGATCTATGTCTTCAAAACCTCTCTGTTAATATGGAATGTCTTGGAACAGTAATGAACGACGATCTGATAAACCAGTCAATTTCCTTACAGCGCCCCTTTATTCTCGACTACCCCGAAAATGTCATTACCGGAGAAATTCACAGAATTGGCCAGAAAATTATTCAAAGCCGTCATTTTCCGGAAATGCCTCTCGAACTCGACTATTACTCGGATACTTTTGAACTGGCTCATATTGAAACCGAAAATGATATAGCTGTCCTGGAAGAAAAAGAATCGGAAAACGGCAGCAGTAACGATTCTGACCGGTACGACGTTGATAAACTGCTTGAACTGGTAAAAATTCAGCAAAATCGCATCAATGAACTTCAGGGAACATTACGCATGCTGTCTTTTGGACAGAATTAGGTTCAAACCTTGGAACTGAGAAAAGCCCTGGGAATATTCCGCATTGAAGGGCGGGTTTCCATGGAACAGCTCAATACCTCTTTCCGGGAACTGGTCAAGAAATATCATCCGGACAAAGTGCGGGAACATCCTGAATGGGCCCATGAGCGCATGTCGGAAATCAATGCCGCCTACGAACGCCTGACAAACTGGATTGCTGATCCGGAAACTGAGCAGTCAGCCAGATTCACGAATAACTCAGCAAGCCATACACACCCGTCTTTCGATGAAGAAGTTCTGCGCCGGGAAACGCCTCCTCTTTCTTCTCGTGGGAAAGATCTTTTTTATCCTTTGTTTCATACCTTTATGGACGGTTTGATTATTTACTATCAGTACGGCCTGGAAAAAGCCAACTACAAAGAAGAAGGAGTCCGCCGCTTCCGGTTCAGAGAGGCAATACGGCATGTGGAAAAAGCCCTGGGCGGACTGGACGCCATAGCCCGGCAGACACCTCACGCGGCATTTAAAGCATCCGCCAGATTCGCGCGGCTGACCCTGGCGGATATGAACATGGGAAGTCCGGTATTTCCTCCCGGTCCGCCCAAAACAGCAAGTATGGACGCACGCTTCCGCCAGGCCAGAAAAGATCTGGACATGGTTATAAAAGAAATATTTTTCCCGGAAATGGTACCGCAGCACCTGCAGGGGCGCTCCAGTGCTCTTCTCTACTCCAGCTACGCCGAATTTGTTTTATACCTGACGGCTTTCACAGCAGGAGAACGCCAGAAAGCCGCCATACTTCAGGTAGCCAGGTATGACGCGCTCATGGATATGCTGGAGCTTAGAAGCGAGGGAATAATAACTTTTTAACACCCGCGGCTCTAAGCTCTATTTTTTCCCTTTCTTGAGGTTCAGCTGAGCAATGGCCAGCTTGGCAACGGGAATTCCATACGGAGAACAGCTCACATAATTAAGCCCGGCATCCATGCAGAATGCAATATTCTCGGGTTCCGCGCCATGCTCGCCGCAGAGTCCGCAATTCAAATCAGGACGGACATAGTGTCCTCTTTCTACAGCAATACCGATCAGTTCCTTAACCGGCTCCTGAAGCAGCCTGAAGGGATTTTTGTCCAGAAGGTCAAACTCATTGTAGTCGGTAAAGAATGAATTGAAGTCATCCCGGCTAAGTCCCAGACATGTCTGCGTCAGATCGTTTGTACCGAAACTGAAGAAATCGGCATACGCGGCAATTTTGTCAGAAAGAAGCGCGGCTGCCGGAAGTTCAATCATTGTGCCCACTTTGTAAGGCAGCTCTTCTTCTGCCAGTTTTTTCCTGAGTTCTTCTTCAACCTGACGGACACCGACAATTTCGCAGCCTTCAATTTTCTTTCCGAAACGCACTGCTTTTACTTCACGGGGACTCATTACTATGGGGATCATAATTTCAGGCTGACATACAATACCTTTCTCCCTGCGGAGTTTGTATGCGGCTTCAAATATGGCTTCAACCTGCATCCTGTAAATTTCAGGATAGGTAATGGCAACACGGACACCGCGATGACCAAGCATCGGGTTAACTTCACTGGTTATATCACAGCGAAGCCGTATCTCCGCCTCAGTTGTTTTTGGATGATCCTTGCGGTAGAATGCCACAAATTCCTGCATGGCATCCTTGCTGTGCGGAAGGAATTCATGAAGAGGCGCATCAAGAAGACGTATGGTTACAGGTTTTTCACCCATAATTTCAAACAAGCCGTAGAAATCGCTTATCTGCATTTTCTTGAGTTTAACAAGAATTTTTTCCCGTTCATTGCGATCGGAAGCAATGATCAGCGAGCGGAATATCTGTATGCGTTTTTCATTAAAAAACATATGCTCGGTACGGCACAGACCAATACCTTCGGCCATAAACTGTTTGGCCAGGATAGCGTCTTTGGGCTGATCCGCATTGGCATGAACATCAAAGCTGCCGATTTGTCCCTGCACCACTTCCAAAAACTCTATCAATCCGCTTTTCTTTAAATCCGGCTGAATTAAATCAACTTTGCCGAAATAAATGGAAGGCTCGGAATAGGAAGGAACATCAAGACTGATGTAATCGCCCTCTTTAATAACACGGTTACCAATTTTCAAACCATTTTTCTGAAACTGTATTTGAGGGTTAACCATGGCCACTTTACCGAGTGAACGGGCCACTACAGGAGCATGAGAGGCATACCCTCCGTCACGGGAAAGAACACCGTTGGACACTTCTATGGCCTTAACATCTTCCGCGTAAGTGGAAGGCATGGCCAGAATAAAATTACAGTCATCGTCTCTCTGACTGGCAATACGGTATTCCTGCATCAGCACGTCTGTTGAAAAGAAAACACGGCCTACTGCGGCACCCATTGCGCCGGATATTCCGCCGCTTACTGAAGGAATTTTACTGGCTGTCCGCTTATCCAGAATGGGATGGAGCAGTTCTGAAATTCTGCCGGTCTGAACCTGGTTAATAACATAGGGTTCATCCACTACACCCTGTTTAAGCAAGTCCAGAAGTGTGCGTATTTCGGCCTGCGCCGATTTACCGGGAACTGCCGACTGATCAATAATCCACAATTTGCCGTTTTCGACATTGAATTTGATATTGCGGATTTCCTTGTAGGAATTTTCCAGTTGTCTGGCAATTTTCTTCAGTTCATCAAGATAGACCTTACTGATTTTTGCTATGGGTTTACCGTCGGCTTCTGTAGAATCGAAGGAATCCGGGAAGAACTCACCGGAGAGTACATCGTTGCCGGTAACAGTGTCGCGTGTGGTATAACTGCCGAAGAAACAGGCTTTTCCGTAGTTTCCAAAGGTCATGGCCTGAACAAGAATGGCCGAATCGCTGAGAGTTTCGCTGTCGGAGAAAAGCTTGCAAAACATACCCTTGACAAACAGAAACTGCTGCATGGCGTCGGTAAAAATATTTTCAGGATAAAGCGCTTTAATTTTTTCCAGAATTTTCTTCGTACCAGCTACTGAAGAAACACGCTTTAATTCGCTAATTATCTGATTCAGTTTTTTTATACGGGGTTTATCGCCGCTGGTAAGAACTTCCAGTTCCATTATTCGGCGCAAAACACCTCTGTACTCATGGTAGGCAAAATCTTCACCAACAAAAGAAGCAAAACCTTCAACAGTTGTATCACAGAGTCCCACATTGTGAATACTGGAGAAAGTATCAACCATGTTGAGCATGGGGCTCATAACCAGTTTAACCAGAAGAGGATTATCCTTATTCAGGCTTTTGCCGAGGACATCTCCCATTTTTTTAAAAGCCTCGTCATACATGAATAAATGACTTTTCGGCTTTTCTTCTTCTTCAGTCAGAAAAGGGGCGGTAAGAATAAATCCCGGAAGGATGGGGATACCCAGCGCAGCCAGATCCATCAAATTGCGGCCGCGCGCCCCAAAAAACTGAATAACATCTTCATCTTCAGTGAATTCACTTCCGCTGAACGAAAAAATTTCTTTCATATTGGTAATCCCCCTCGGGTACTTACTGAGATAACCGGCTAAAACCGGGAACAGGAAAAATCATTAAAAAAGCTGCAGAATAGTTCCGGGCCCGCCGTGCAGGAAGGCCTCAAAGCGCTGACTGGCACCTTCAAAGAGGTACTTTCTCAACCTGGAAATATCCCTGGGATTATCTCCCGCCACACTGAACATGATAGGAGTACCATGCTTAACTTTACCCCATTTAAAGAGAGCGTTTATATCGTTAATCCGCTCACCTTCATACCAGATAAGAACATCCAGCTGAGGATACTTAAAGCGGTAACTTTCAATTATACGTTTCCAGGCTTCAACGTTTCCGTTGTGAAACAGTTCGTTGGTTACATTAACCGCAATTTTTGCGGTCAGTTTCCTCGAACCTCCTGAAGGCGGCATGGATATATCCGGAGCGCCGGATGCAGATTCCGCTTCATTTGAAGCGGCCATATGAGCCGCGGCACGCTGAGCCGCAGCGGAAGGAGCCGGTGCAGGAGGTTCTTCCGGCGCTTTAAAGACCTGCTTCCATTCCGAAGAAGCACGGTAAGCGGCCTTACTGCGGATCCGTCCTCCATAAAGAAGAGTAAAAACATCCCGCGCAGCTGCTGTCAGAACAGAGCTGTCTACTTCATTCTGAGAGCCGACATAACAGACGACATGCTCATCACATGAAAGGGGAAGCGCCGCTTCCCAGGATTCAGGCACTTCCGGGTTTAAAAGATGAATTCCGAGGTTGGTATCCGTATAAACAAGTACAACCTGCAGATTGGTCCAGCTGCTGATAATCTTGGCCGGATTTGAAATATCTTCCACATCGTTTTTCAGATTTTCCGAAACAAAGGAATATCCGAATTTCTCCGCAAGAAGAATATTGAGGATGGGCCGAATCTGGAATTCCTGAATCCGTTCAGCCTTGAGAGCCTCATTGAGGACATCGGCCAGGTTAAAACCGTCACCGATGTCCCCGGCGAATCCCTGCGCCGTGCGGAAATGCCGCAACGCCAGGTTATATCCGGCCCTGCGGGCCAGTACATTTAGTTGGTTATTCCGTATAGACGCAGGTAACATCATTTACATCTCACTCAGTTCGTCAAGATTCACTTTCCTTCTGCGGGAACCGCGGGAAGGAGTAACATCGGCTTTACCTTTGGGAGCCGCAGCTTCCTTGGCATTCTTGGCCTTAATAGCTTCGGCATACTGATTCTGAACGGGAGTAACAGGTTCTTCAGCAGCAAAGCTCTGGTTAATGTCGCTGCGGACAGTAGACCGGCGGCGCTTGAAGGAAGCAAAAGCAGCATCCTGGAAGCCTTTCGATACACCATTGAGGAATTCGTTCAGTACGTTGGCCATGGCGTTCAGTACAAAACGTTTTCTCTTGATACTGGTAATATCAACATCGAGAATCAGACCGGGCTGAATGTGATAGGGGTTGATGGCGTAATCAAAACCTTCAAATTCCTTTTCAAGGAAATTAATCCGCTTGTCCAGTTCAACACGAACCTTGGGATTTTCATAACCAAAGGTCAGATTAACTTTCTCGCGGGCTGTACGGAGCATCTTCTTGAGAAGATCTTTCTCATACAGATAGGTCTGGTTGAGGCGTTCAACATCTGTATCTTCAGACTTGATTTCCAGAATTTCATTCCAGAGTTTTTCCTGCTCTTCATAGAGAGGCGCGCCCCGTTCTTCTTCCAGTTTCCGAACTTTCGCTGAAAGTTTTCTTTCCAGGTCCGCAAAGTCGTTTATGGCACCCCAGCCTTTCTTGTTGTCTTCGTAGACAACCAGTGCAACATAATATGCGCGGGTAATTTCTTTGGCATATTCTTCCATCTGCTTGTCATAAGCAGCCCGCATGTTGCCCAGCTGACCATGATCGAAATATTTCAGCTTCATGGCATAACGTTCATCCGGCAGACGGGTGGGATCCACATCTTCGTACTCGCGGACAATCAGTTCACGGGCATTCTTGAGGTTTTCAATGTACTGATACCCCATCTTGGATGTATCCAGAATGGAGGTAAGGTTGTTAACAGCGGTATTGAATCCGCGGTTACGGATATTTTCAATATCGATGATCCGTTTAATGTTTTCACGGATGTTCTGGGGGTCAAACTCTTCCGGATCGATTTCCGCGCGCAGACCCTCAATCTTTTCAACCAGATTCTTGGCCATAAAGGTATAGCGGCGGGAATCTTCAGACTCTTTGTCATCATCAGTGAATTCAGGAACCCGTTTGATCCTTTCAAACATCAGCTCAGTATCGGAAAGCTCTTCGCGGCCTTCATCAACCAGCTGATCCTGATAGGCTTCAATTTCCCGGTCAATCATTTCGGTAATGGTTTTGGAAATCTGATCCTTAATGATGTGTTCAACAGTGGTCTGATAATGGAAAATGGGACTGATCAGCTCAGAATCCAGAATGTTGATGGACAGTTTAACATCGGAAACGGTTTTAGGCTTGTAGGGGTTGTCCTTGAAGGAACATTTAACAACCGAGTAAGCATTCTCACCGCGGATAAAAGCACCAACGTCGGTCTTCTGACGCAGAAGGGAGTTGGTTTCATTTTCCAGGTCGTTTACACCGCGCTGGATATGTCCCTGCAGGTGACCGTACATGTTAACGATGGACTTTTCAATTTCACCGGTATTGAACTTATCGGCACCGCCAACCTGATCGAGCAGTTCAGCCATTTCCTTGGGTGTGTAACGGGCCAGATTCTTTGTTTCTTCCTTGTCAACGAACTGGCGGACTTTTTTCACCATTTCGTCTTCAGTGGTTACAATGTAACGGTTGAACATGTTCTGGTAGTTCTGATTGTAGTAGTTGTAAACTTTCTCTTTCAGACCACCCATAATCTCAAGTTCATTGAGAACTTCCTGAGGAAGTTTTGTGTGGATTGAATTGAGGACTTTATCAGCTTCTTCATTTATGAGCTGATCGTACTCAGCCTTCTGGTTACGTCCCTCTTGAGCGAGAGAGTTACGGGATCCTACAGCCGAAGGCTTTGTCGGATGGAATACATTGGGACTTTTAGGAAGTTCGCCAGCCATTTGGTTCTCCTTAGCAATCGTTTTTTTCCGTCAATCCGTATTAACAGCCTGACGGCACTAATCTTAATAGGGATTATATCCCTAATAGTTACTATTATCAAAAGGCATAAAGAAAAAAAAGTTATTTATGCCTGTTTTTTTGCACTTTTTCTTTAATTTTCAGCAGAATTCAACGCTTCAGCCGCCATCAGGCGCATTGCTTTAGCTCTGGACTCATTGAAAATCTTTTTCAGTGCAGCTTTGGCCTCCTGTTTTTCAGCACCCGCCGCGGTACTGTTCTTCAGAATGGAAACAGCTTTATCGTATTCCACTAATTCTGCTTCCACACCTTTGCGTACCTGACGTGCCGCCAGGAACCAGATGGTATCGCCTTTACGTACAGTGTAACTGCCGCTGCCTGGCAGAAGCAGTTCACCTCCCGGATAAATCCAGTCAGGATCATTTCCGGTATACACCCGGTAATCCAGATCCTTATATCCGTTCTGAACCGCTATCTCATTAGCGGCCAGATGTATATCAGCTTCGGTAATGGAAACCCGTCCGTTAACATTAAGATAAGACTCCACCTCATCCTTTGTCCGGGGGGCCACATCGGCATCAACTGGTTTGACAGCCTCTTCCTGCTGCTGAGAAACTGTTTCGGTTTCCGCCGATGTTGAAGTTGAGGTTTCCGCCGATGTTGCGGTTGAGGCCTCAGACGATGTACCGGCTTCACTCAGATCGTTTTCTGCCGTCTCAGAGCTGCCGGCATTTTCTTCATACCCTGAAGTATCAGAGCGTCCAAAGACACTGCCCCAGGGAGCTTTGCCGGAAAGATCCCAGCCAATAAAGCCGCCAATAAGCAGCAGGAGCAGAAGCAGAAGCCACAAGAGCCAGAAAGGTTTCTTTTTCTTCGTGACAGGTTTTCTTCCTTTGGTCCCCATCATATTTAAAGCTCTGGATTGTTCCTCGCCCCC
>PDRU01000127.1 GCA_002748225.1 Spirochaetales bacterium
AGCCCAGAGAGGCAGGGAATTTTCTATGAGCCTCTCAACAAATTCACGTTTAGGGGTGGTACTCTCCAGATGATCGGAAACCACTTTAAAGATATAAAGATCTTCGGCTCGAACCACGTCCTGAAGAGCAGCTTTAAAATGAGCGGCTTCCATATCAGCCAGAAACACTTCAGGACCGGCCCGGCCGGTTAAGGGAACGGCCGCTGTTCTGACGGGCAGTGCGGGGATTGAAGGAGGGATTTCAGGGACGCGCTGATTCCGGACGGCGCGCTCACGGCCTGCGGCGTGAGGGCTTCCGGCGTCGCGCCAATTCCGGACGGCGCGCTCACGGCCTGCGGCGCGCGGACTTTTGGCAGCAGACACCTTACCTGCGGCACACTCACGGCCTGCTTCGCGCGGACTTCCGGCACCACTCCAATTCCGGGCGGCGCGCTCACGGCCTGCGGCGCACGGACTTTCGGCAGCAGACACCTTCCCTGAGGCACGCTCACGTCTTGCGGCGTGCGGGCTTTCGGCACTGCGCTGATTCCGGGGGGCGCGCTCACGGCCGGCCAGCTCCGCGCGGTACAGCGAACCCACAGGAATATCCGGGTCTGTTACTCCGGCAATGCCCGCATTGAAGGCCCGGCCGATACGGTATTTTCCGGTAATACCGGATAAGAGGCCGGGCCTCGGCAGGCAGCGCTGTATGAATAAGAGTGAGGGGCTTTCGGGCCATAGAGCGTTCTCCCGAAAGATCAGATAACCATTGTACGGCAGTAACTGCCGACTTCTTCCAGAAAAGCCCTCCGCTCTTCCCGGGAGATATTGGAAACTTCGCTTATGTTAAACCACTTCCAGTTCCGTACACCGCAGAATTCCAGTAAACCGCGGCAAAAAGAATCTTCTACTGTACAAATACCTTCTTCCGGCGCCCCCATGGTGCTGACCACCACAGCCTGGCGCACATGGGTGAGCAAGGGCGAAGCGTCCGATTCATCAAATGCCCACTGGGGCAGAAAAACCTTGTCCGCAAAACCTTTCAGCAGTGCGGGCATAACAGACCACCACACAGGAAAAACAAAAATCAGATAGTCGGCCTTTTCTATGCGCTTTTGATACGCGCCCACTTTAGGATCCTTAAACTGTCCTTTGGTGTATACGGCCAGCTCTTCCACACGGAGTACCGGATCAAAGTTCTCCCGGTGCAAATCAAGAAAGTCCACAGAAACACCGGCTGTTTCCAGTTCCTTCTGTAATTGCCGTGCTATGGCAAAATTGAAACTGTCCTGCCAGGGATGATCAATAATCAGCAGAGCGCGGCCGCGTCCGCTTTTTATTCTTCTTTCTGATTCAGAAACACTACTCATTTGCAGCCTCCCCAGGCATTTTACAGTCTTTCGGCAACTGCATCACCCATGGCGGCTGTTCCCGAAACTTTTTCGCCCGAAAAGGCAATATCGGCTGTCCGGAAACCGGCGGCAATGGTTTTCTCAACCGCGCTGTAAATGCGCTCTGCGGCCCGTTTTTCACCCAAAGAATACTCCAGCATCATGGCCCCCGAAAGAATCTGCGCCAGCGGGTTGGCCAGTCCTTTACCGGCAATGTCGGGAGCCGAGCCGCCGGAAGGCTCAAACAGATGCACCGTTTCCCCCAGAGAGGCGGACGGCAGCATGCCCAGCGAACCGGCCAGAGCAGCTGACTCATCGGAAAGAATGTCTCCAAAAAGATTTCCGGTAACAATAACATCGAACCGGGCAGGGTTCAGAATAAGCTGCATGGCCGCGTTGTCCACATACATGTGGCTCAGCTCCACATCAGAATTGGCCTTTCCATACGCAATAGCGGTTTCCCTCCAGAGCATGGAAGAGCGCAGAACGTTGGCCTTGTCCACACTGCAGACTCTGCCGCTGCGGCTGCGGGCCGCCTTAAAGCCCGCCTCCAGAATGCGCTGTACCTCTTCTCTGCGGTAGACCATGGTATCCAGACCTTCATCTTCAGAGAGTTTTTTAGGCTCTCCGAAATAGATGCCGCCGGTCAGCTCCCGCACTGTCAGAATATCCACCCGTTTTTCCCGCTCCTGAAAGTTCAGGGGGCAGAAGGCGGCCAGCTGAGGATACAGTCTGACCGGCCTGAGATTGGCATACAGACCCAGAGCTTTGCGGAGGGCCAGAAGGCCGCCTGTCTCCGGCCGTTTTTCAGGAGGCAGATGGTCCCACTCGGGACCGCCCACACTGCCCAGAAACACAGCCTGTGAATTCAGACAGAGCTGCCGGGTGTCAGGCGGCAGGGGCTCTCCGGCAGCGTCAATGGCCGCTCCGCCGATGAGTCCTTCAGTGTAATTCAGGGAAAAACCTTCGCTGGAGGCAGCGGCATCCAGCACTTTGCGGGCTTCGGCCATTACTTCCGGGCCGATGTGATCTCCGCTTAATACGGCAATGTTATAACTCATTTCGCGCTGTCCCTGAGCATTTCCATACGGTTCAGCGCGTTGATATAGGCCAGAGCCGATGCTTCGACAATATCGGTGGAAGAAGCCCTGCCGTCAACGGTGATTCCATTAAAATTCACCTGCACCTTCACCTGGCCCTGAGCGTCTTTGCCGCTGCCGACCGCCTGAATAACATACTCATTGAGTACGCCGGGCACGCCTGTACACTGATCAATGGACTGGAAAACGGCATCGACAGGTCCATCCCCGGCCTGAGTACCCAGAAAAACCTCTTCGCCCTTCATGAGCTTCACTGCGGCCGAAGGAATAACGTGGTTGCCGGTCCATGTCTGAAAAGTATCCAGACGCCAGCCCGAAGGAAAATCACCCAGAACCCCGGAAACAAGAGTAAACAGATCCTCGTCGTACACTTCTTTCTTCTTGTCAGCTATAACCGTAAATTTCTGATAGAGGGAATCCATCTGCCGGCTGTCAAGAACTATGTTGTACTGTTCCAGTTTTTCCTTAAGCGCGGCCTTTCCCGAGTGCCGCCCCATAACCAGAGATTCACGGCTGCGCCCAATATGGGCCGGATTCATTATTTCGTAGGTTTCCCGGTGCTGAATAACTCCATGCTGATGAATCCCCGACTCATGACTGAACACGTTATCGCCGAAGATGGGCTTGTTCCGGGGAGTAACCAGTCCGGTAATATTCTGAAGGAGACGGCTGGTAGGATACAGATACTCTGTTTTGACATTGGTCTCCACATTCCATATATCCCTGCGCACATTAAGTGCCATAACCAGTTCTTCCAGAGCCGCGTTACCGGCACGCTCGCCAATACCGTTAAGGGTAACTTCAACCTGCCCGGCTCCGGCTTTAACAGCCGCAAGGGTGTTAGCCACAGCCACACCCAGATCGTTATGACAGTGAGTAGACAGAATAACACTCTCTCCAATTTCCGGTATGGCCTCTGTTAACGCGGCCATGCGCTCACCGTACTCATCCGGCATGGCATAACCTACCGTGTCGGGAATGTTCAGAGTATTGGCCCCGGCTTTTACAGCTGTCTTAAGAGCTTTAACCATAAAGTCCCATTCACTCCGGGAAGCATCCTCGGGTGAAAATTCAATTAAATCAAACCCCTGCTCTCTGGCATAAGCAACATGCCGGTTAATGGATTCAAGAACTTCCTGTTCACTCATCTGCAGCTTGTGCTTCATGTGCAGGGGGCTGGTGGCTATAAACACATGGATCATTTTGCGGGGGCATTCACAGAGCGCGTCCCGCACAGCGTCTATATCCGCCTGCCGGCACCGGGCCAGTCCCACAACTGTGGCATTCTTTACGGCCGCACCAATGCGTTTAACAGCTTCAAACTGTACGGGAGAGGAAACCGGGAAACCGGCTTCAATACGGTCCACCCCCAGTCTGTCCAGGGCTTCGGCCATTTCAATTTTCTGCTCAACCGTCATGGAAGCGCCGGGAGACTGTTCTCCGTCCCGGAGAGTGGTATCGAAAATAACAATTTTACGCGGCATCTTTATTTCTCCTCTTCATTTTGCATGCTGCACAATTTACCGGGGCCGGCCGAATTCAGCGTTTTTCGGAGCGGCTTCCCTTGAACCTCCTGGTGAGTGCGCCCTGCCGGACGCACAAAATAAAAAAGCGGCCTGCGGGCCGCCTGTTCCGTTTCGGAGGTTAACATCTGTCATAAGCGAATAAGCTGTTTTAGATTTGCCTTTCCGCTTCACCGCGATGCCCTGCCTGCCCAAACGGACCAGGTAAAAGAGATAGGAGTTCCCCGGAAACGCTCAGACTGGTAATGGATTTTAAGCCTGTCATCAAACGGGTCTCCTTCACGGTTTGCAAAACCGCACCGCAGTGTATGGAGAAAGACTACAGATGAACCGGTAAACCGTCAAGCCGGACAGGATTCTATTTTTTTGTCTGGCGTGATACAGTATTTTTCAATTTCGCCGATATATTATAGAGTAATATGTTTCAGGGAGGTTACCATGCGTGATTTACTTAAGGAATTTGAAGGAGATGTTACCGTTGTAAAAGAATGGTACAGCGACGACTCCGGAAAACCCATTGAATCATTTGTTGTAATTGTTGATGGTCAAGACTACAAATCCTATAAATCCATGCCCAAGGCAATGGAACGGGCTTTAGCTATTTCGCATCGTCATAAACACAAGAAAAAAAAATAAATAAAACCTGATCGGCTGGGACAGAAGAGGAACGCCATGGTAAACGCAGAGCAAGTACATTTGAAGGTAAAAAGTAAAAAAACTGCATTCTGCCCTGGCTTTTGTCCTACCCGGTTTAAGATGGTATCAGATGAGTAAAAAAAATATAAAGTCTTCCAGCCGGTTAAACCGGATTCTCGAAATTGACCGGGAGCTGGATCTGATCAAAGACCTGGATCTTCTGCTGGAGCGCCTGCTGTTTATGGCGCGCAGGGAAGCCAACGCGGACGCGGGAACGGTTTACATCAGGGAAGGCGACGATCTTGTATTCAAACATACTCAGAATGATACTTTTGAAGCAAAGCTTAAACCGGGTGAAGATCTGGTTTATTCCTATTTTTCCATACCAATCAGCGACAAATCCATATCCGGGTTTGTTGCCAGGCACGAAACGTTTCTCAATATTCCGGATATGTATAATATCAGCAAGTCGGCGTCGTACAGCTTTGATTCGTCTTTTGATGTTGAAACCGGCTATAAAACTGTATCCAGTCTTTCCTTTCCCCTTATTTCCAGCGACGGAGATCTTCTGGGAGTTATGCAGCTGCTCAATGCCCGGAATAAGCACAACGAATTTGTTCCCTTCCGTCAGGAAGATGAGCCTTTCTTCGAAATTTTCGCGCGCTTCGGTTCCAAGGCCATACAGCGTGCCCAGATGACCCGGAACCTGTTAATTACCATAACCGGTTTTGCCGGACTGCGCGATCCCAAGGAAACCGGAGCTCATGTAAACAGGGTTGGCGCCTACTCAATGGAAATTTACGCAAAATGGGCTCAGCGCAAAAATCTGAAGCAGGAAGAAATTGATAAAAACAAGGACATACTGCGTATGGCCGCCATGCTTCACGATGTCGGCAAAGTAGGCATAAGCGATATTATTCTGAAAAAGCCCAGCCGTTTTGACGACAGGGAACGCCGCATTATGGAGTCGCATACATGGCTGGGAGCCCGGCAGTTCCTGGACAAAACAGAGCTGAATGAAATTGCCAGAGAGGTTGCCCTGCACCACCATGAAAACTGGGACGGAACCGGTTATCCCGGTAAAATAGGCGACTTATTTGAAGCAGACAAATATATTCACGAGGTAAAAAAACGGCCTAAAGGACTTAAAGGTGAAGAGATTCCCCTGTATGCCCGCATAGTGGCCATTGCGGATGTTTACGATGCTCTCAGTTCCCCGCGTGTCTATAAAGAAGCCTGGGCGGAAGAAGATGTACTGAAAACCATCCGGGAAGAAAAAGGCAAAAAGTTTGATCCGGAGATTGTGGATGTTTTCTTCGAAATACTCCCCATACTGCGGAATATACGGCAGCGCTACCCTGATGACTAAGCGGAGAAACCTGCTCACCTTGCAATAGTGGCCTGCCGGCGGTTATCTTTGTTATTAAGATTATTCAAAGGGAACAATATGATTAACATGCGCTCTATTGCCCAAACAGATCCGCAGCTTCACGCGGCCTTAACTGACGAGCTCAACAGGCAGAAAGACCGGCTGGAGCTTATTGCTTCGGAAAACCTTGTCAGCGAGTCTGTGCTGGAAGCGGCCGGCTCTGTACTGACCAATAAATACGCTGAAGGCTACCCGTCCAAACGCTACTACGGCGGCTGCGAGTATGTCGATGCGGCTGAAAATCTGGCTATTGAGAGAGCCATGCAGCTGTTCAAGGCCGAATACGCGAATGTTCAGCCCCACTCAGGAAGTCAGGCAAATATGGCCGCCTACCGCAGTGTTCTTAAACCGGGTGATACCATTCTGGGTATGAATCTGGCTCACGGGGGGCATTTAACCCATGGATCTCCTGTCAGTTTTTCCGGTCAGGACTACAACATTGTCAGTTACGGCGTAGAGAGGGAAAGCGAAACCATTGATTACCGGGAACTGCGGCGGATGGCTCTTGAACACAAGCCCCGTGTTATTGTTGCCGGTGCCTCCGCTTACCCCCGTATTCTAAACTTTCAGGAGTTCCGTTCCATTGCCGATGAATCAGGAGCTCTTCTTATAACAGATATGGCGCATATAGCCGGCCTGGTGGCGGCAGGAGAACACCCCTCGCCTGTTCCTCATTCCCATATTACCACAACCACCACCCATAAAACACTCAGAGGCCCCCGGGGAGGAATGATCCTTGCGGGCAGCGACATTGAAAATGATATGGGAATTAAAGCCCCGAAATCCGGACGGACAAAACGGCTGGGTGAAATTATAAACAGCAATGTTTTTCCCGGCATTCAGGGCGGCCCCCTTATGCATATCATCGCGGCCAAAGCCGCGGCTTTCGGTGAGGCGCTGAAACCCGGCTTTGCCGATTACCAGAAACAGGTCCGTCAGAATGCCCGGGTTCTGGCCCAGGCTCTTACGGACGGCGGCATACGTCTGGTTTCGGGAGGAACGGACAACCACCTGATGCTGGCGGATCTGAGTCCGCTGAAAGTAACGGGTAAAGAAGCCGAATTATGGCTGGATACGGCAGGGATGACTGTCAACAAAAATGCCATTCCCTTCGATCCGCTTCCGCCCAGAATTACATCAGGTATAAGGATTGGCACTCCGGCCGTTACAACACGGGGAATGGGCGCGGCGGAAATGGAACAAATAGCCGGCTGGATAATCCGCGCGCTGAAAAGCGGAGGCGAAGAAAAAGTCCTGAAAGCCACAGCAGATGAGGTAAAATCTTTCTGCGCACGCTTTCCGGTCTATCCAAATATAGAATAAAGCACTTAATTGCTTGACTGTAGCTCCCTGCGGTCCTTAGAATAAGAAAGAATCACCAGTATTACCTGAATTGAGAAAATTGGGTAACTGATCTGTAAATATGGAGACGGCATGGCTAATTCCCTTCAACTGGGCCTGGTATCATACAACAAAGGCGCCTACATTACCATTGAAGGAAAAAAATCTCAGCAGTTTTACATTATACGTACAGGACAGGTACGTATTGAAAAAGACCTAAGCCTTCCTGAAGAAGAGAATGAGTCCGTACTTAATCCTGGAGATTTCTTCGGGGTTGTTTCCACCATGTCCAACCATAACCACATCGACAACGCCGTAGCTCTGAGCGACTGCACGCTTATTACGGTCCGTTCCGACCAGTATTCCCTGCTGATTGAACGGAATACGCCGGTTGCCATGAAAATTATCAACGGGTTTTCCCGGCAGGTCCGGCTGCTCGATCAGGCCCTGACCCGGCTGACCTTTAAAAGTTCGGTGGAAGCAGATGAACGGCATCTGTTTCAGGTAGGTGAATACTACGCCCGTCAGAATCAGTTCAACCAGGCCTTCTATGCCTACTACAAGTACTGTCTGGCCAACCCTCATGGAAGCAATATTGAGGTAGCTAAACAGCGTATGGCCAAAATAAAGCCCTATGCCAAAACAGCCAACCTGCAGCCCGATACGAATCAGTTTATCCGCCATTATCCCAAAGACACCATGCTGTTTGCTGAAGGTGAAAGCGGACCGGAGCTCTACATTATCCAGAAAGGGAGCATCCGTATTACAAAGATCGTCAACGATAACGAAGTACTTCTGGCGCTTCTGAAAGCAGGAGATATATTCGGAGAGATGGCGCTTCTGGAGAACAAACCCCGCAGCGCTTCGGCCATAGCCAACGAAGATTCCGTACTCATGGCTGTCAACAGGGCTAACTTCAAGGGCATGGTAGTGGAGCAGCCCAAGGTAATAGCACGCCTCACCAGCTCTCTGGCTGAACGGATATGGAACCTCTACCGGCAGCTGAAAAACACCCTGATTGAAGATCCTGTCGGCCGGCTTTACGACAGTCTTGTGCTGGAACTGGAAAAAGAACACCGCGATCTAAGCTCCCGGCAGTCGCATACATTCGGATTCGGTCCCAACGATCTTATTAACATGGTGGGCCTCTCCCGCGATGTAGGCCGAAGCGCCCTTGCCACCCTTTTTGAGTGCAAGGACATTTCCCTTGTGGATAACAAAATTTATACTCAGGATATTTCCCAGATAAAAAAACTCTCTGATTATTATAAAAAAATGGAATTCCGCCGGGAAGCACGCAGAGAACGTTCCCGCTGATTTCCGGCCTTCTTGCCCGTCTGCAGGTCTGCAGGCTATAGTCTTTCCATGCCTGAGCAGAGTAAATCCAGCGCAGACTGGCCCCAAAACCTTAAAAACCTGAACGTTCACATGGCCGGAATAAAGGGTACAGGTATGTGCGCGCTGGCAGAGCTGCTTACTGCTGAGGGAGCCAATGTGAGCGGTTCGGATGTGGAAGAAGAATTCTATACCGATGCCATTCTGGCTGAACTGGGCATATCGGCCAAACCGTTCCGGGCGGAATCTCTTAATAATGCCGCTGTTCTGGTACGCTCTGCCGCCTATAATGAAACCAACCCTGTTGTCAAAGCGGCCATGGAGAAAGAACTTCCGGTTTTTACCTATCCGCAGGTTCTCGGAGCCCTCTCCAGACAATTCGATTCTTCAGCCATTGCCGGCGTTCACGGCAAAACCACAACAACAGCCCTGACAGGCGTACTGCTTAAAGCACTCAAAAGTCCGGCCACCGTTGTTGCCGGAAGTGCTGTATCCGGATTTGGAGACCGCTCTACATGGAGCGGAGGCAGACGCTATTTTGTGGCCGAGACATGTGAATACCGGCGCCACTTTCTGCACTATGCCCCCCGCAGGATCCTGCTGACCAGCATTGAAAGCGATCATCAGGATTATTACCCTGACTACCCTTCCATTCTTCAGGCTTTTCATGAATTCCTGCAGACCCTGCCCTCTGGAGGAGAACTGATTTACTGCGCCGACGATAAGGGTGCCTGTGAAGCTGCTCAAAAACTTAAGGATTCCCGTTCGGATATACAAATAACAGCTTACGGAGAAAATGCCGGCGGCCCATGGAGACTCACCTTTGCCCCTGCCGCTCCCGGCGTAAACCGTTTCCGTCTGGCCGGCTTTAATATGGATTTTTCCCTGCCAGTACCCGGGCGCCATATAGCCCTGGACGCCGCCGGCGCCCTGGCCCTCTCCCGCTCTCTGGCCAAGAACTGTTCAGAAAGGGAGTTTGCCCTGACCGCTTCTAAAGCTCTGCATACTTTCCGCGGAAGCCGGCGGCGCAGCGAAATAATAGGAACTGCCGCGGACATTCTTTTTATGGACGATTACGCCCACCACCCTACCGCTGTGGTACTCACACTTAAGGGATTAAAAGATTTTCACCCGGACAGACGGCTCATTGTGGATTTTCAGTCTCATACCTACAGCCGCAGCACCGCGCTTCTGGAAGAGTTTTCCCGCTGCTTTTCCAGCGCGGATATTCTGCTGCTTCAGCCTATTTATGCTTCCGCAAGGGAAAAAGAAAGTACAACACTCACCGATGCCCAATTTCAGCAGGCAATAGCAGCCATGCGCCCCGAAGGAAGCACTCTGATGTGCGGCAGTCTGCATGAAGCAGCGGAAAAACTGAAAAAAATTCTGCTTCCCGGAGATCTGTTTATTACCCTGGGCGCCGGCAATAACCGGCCCCTGAGCATAGAACTCTTCAAGGAGTACAGCAAGGAGCACAACGCATGAACAGTATGACCGGCTTCGGCCATGCCGAAGGCGAAGGAGCAGGCATTTCCTTCTCTGTGGAACTTAAATCGCTCAATACCCGTTATCTGGATATTATTATCTCCATTCCCTCAGCCCTCTCTGTTCTGGAAGACCGTATACGCACCCTTCTTCAGCAGCAGTTTCTCCGGGGAAGAGTGGAATGCCTTATAAGGATGAAACATCTGGAAGACAAGCTGCTGGTTACAGTAGACGAGAACGCGGCCAGGGCATGGAAAGAAGCCCTGGACCGTCTGGCATCCCTGTTTCCCGGAAGCGCCGAAGCCGGACTGGATTTACTGGTGCATCAGGAAGGCGTACTGAAAACAGAATATCAGCAGGACATTGAAGAATACTGGCAGGTTCTTGAACCATTACTGCTCAATGCCTCAGAACAGGTACAGAAGCGCCGCCGTCAGGAAGGAGCGGCCCTGACAGCCGACATTGATTCGCAGCTGTCAGCCATGGAAACCGCACTTTCCCGGGTAGCCGGCAAAGCACCGCTTCTGCGTGAGGAGGTGGAAGCAAATCTGCGCCGCCGGTTCATCGAAATTCTGGGCAGCGATGCCGATGAACAGAAAATACTCAGCGAAACCGCCCTCTGGATTGCCCGGAACGATATTAATGAGGAAATAGTCCGTCTGGGCACACATATTAAAACCTTCCGTGACGATTCCCAAAAGCCGGGACTCAAAGGAAAGAAGCTCGACTTTCTGGCACAGGAAATGGGAAGGGAAATAAATACCATAGGCTCCAAAAGTCCTCAGGCCGATGTCAGCCGGCTGGTAGTGGAAATGAAGGATGCACTGGAAAAAATAAGGGAGCAGCTGCGCAATGTCGAATAAACAAGCATCCGGTATCCATATTGCCATATCGGGCAAAAGCGGCTGCGGCAACACAACTGTCAGCCGCATACTGGCAGAACGGCTTAACCTGAACCTGGTTAATTACACCTTCCGGAGCATTGCCGAAGAAGACGGCATAAGCTTCGGGGAAGTCTGCCGCCTGGCAGAAAAAGATTACAGCTACGATCGCAGGGTGGATGAAAATCAGGTAAAACTGGCCCTTCAGGGCCCCTCCGTACTGGGTTCCAGACTGGCTATCTGGATGCTGAAAGAGGCCCATCTCAAAGTATTTCTTGCCGGTTCACCGGAAGTGCGCGCAGAAAGAATTACCCGGAGGGAAGGCGGCAGCATCCGGGAACAAATGGAAATTACATTAAAAAGAGATCAGCGCGACCATAAGCGCTATGTCAAACTTTATGGAATAGACAACAATAATTATGCCTTTGCGGATCTGATAATTAACACCGACAGACTCAATGCCCAACAAGTGGCCGGCATTATTGAAGCCGCCGCCCGCGGTATTATGGAATAAAACGCCGCGTCTGAAGGCCGGCAGCCGGACACAGCGGACGCGGCAGGGCAGCCGCCCCCCTACTGCCGGGGCAGTTTCCAGCCCTGCCCGGCACTGCGGTAAAGATCGCCGGCAGTCATTTTTCGGTCCGAGGGATCCGGCGGAAACATGCGGGCAAAGATAATTCCGCTCAGATAATCATAATGAACATAAGTAACCAATCCCTCATCATCAACATGAACAACCATGCCGATGTGAGTGAGTATATCATCCGCCCGGCCGTTTCCGTTTTTATCGTAGGAATTGTCCCAGAAAAGAACATCGCCGGGAACCGGTCTGTCGGGCCGGTAGAGCAGCTGTTCATCTTCCATCCAGCGGTAGATACGGGCCACACCGTTTCCGGTATAACGGGGATAACACGACTGCAGATCAATACCGGCCTGCCAGTAAATGGCCGAGACAACACCGCTGCAGTCCATGGCAAACCGGCGGCCGCGGCAGGATACATCTGTACGGCCTTTGGCCCAGTGGGCACTCTCCACCAGCTTTTGCTGTACCTCGGCATACGGGTTAGCCGCCGTGTTATCCTGATAAGTAACACAGCCGCCCACGCCCAGAGAAACAAACACAATCAACAGAATAGCAAAAGAAGAATGCCTGGAAAACCAATTAATAATCAAGAAAATCTCCAAAGATAAAGGACTTCATGTTTCATATTATCGGAGGAGGATGCAATAAGCCAAATTAGAGGTTTACCTGATTCACCGGACTTCCATCCAGAAAAGCCCTGAGATTTGCCGCGGCCACTTTCATTAGGCGGACACGGGCCTCAAAGGGGGCCCAGGCAATATGCGGTGTAATACAGCAGTTCGGCGCCTGAAGCAGCGGGTTATCCGGGCGGATGGGTTCTTCCGACACCACATCCACTCCGGCAGCATACACCTTGCCGCTTTTAAGAGCGTCGGCCAGATCTTCTTCCACAATAAGAGGCCCGCGGGAAGTGTTAATAATAATAACTTGAAAATTTCAGGCCCTCCCCTTCCATCTCCAAACGCGGCGTTCGGGTGTAAACCAGAACATTCATACCGAATGCACGGGCAATCTGTGCCGTTGTCTGCCCGATATTTCCAAAACCGATAATACCCATGGTTTTTCCGGACAGTTCAATGAGAGGGAAATCCCAGTAACAGTAGTCGGCGCTTTTGCTCCACTTCCCCTCTTTAACCGTTTCATTGTGCTCCTGGGCATGATGACAGATATTCAGCAGCAAAGCGAATGCAAGCTGCGCCACAGCTTCCGTAGAGTACGCGGGCACATTACATACCGGAATACCCCGTTGTGCCGCGGCGTCCACATCAACAATATTATAACCGGTAGCCAGAACACCGATATAGCGGACCGAAGGACATTCCTCCAGAACCTGAGCCGAAACGGGAGT
>PDRU01000179.1 GCA_002748225.1 Spirochaetales bacterium
CAGGAAAAAGGCATGACTCTTCAGCCTGCGGGTTCTTCCCTTGTTCCAATACCTGTAACCATTCAATTTACCGATATACTGAACCTGGGCCAGTCGGCACTCCATGCTGAATCGGTTCCCCTCGGTATTAAACTTGGTTTGGAGATAGCCGTTCCGTACATGCCGGTATTCCGCCTGGATCTGAAGAGTAAAACAGAACTGCCGGTGCCGCGTCCGCCGCGTATTCTGCCCAAAAGCATTAAAGTTAAAAATATCAGCCTGACCGGTGCGGATATTGCAATGAACTTTGATGTCAGTAACCCCAACACCTTTGCTTTAGATATTAATTCGCTGAGCGGGCTTCTGGAAGTTTCCGGAAATGAATGGGGAGAAATTGGAATATCCCGGCCTGTCTATCTGGCCGATAAGGGTAAACAGAATATCGAGGCCGGAATGCATCTGGATTTTATTTCCCTGGGGCGTTCCGCCTGGCAGCTCCTCTCCGGCTCCGGTAAAGCCGACGTGAAGATGACCGGCAATATGGATGTTGATATGAACATACCCGGTTTCCAGGGCCAGGGTATTCCCTGGAATGCCGGCGCGGACATCAGCATAGTACGATAGACACGCAAACTCTTGACCCGGCAATAAGGCGCAAGTTAAGGTCGTCTGCATGAAATACAGCTCACATTCAATGAAGGCTTTAGAGGTATGAGAAGAAATATTGTCCATATTGGAGCAGGACAGCTGCGTTATGAAATACGGGAAATAGTAGAAGTGGCCCATCAGCTGGAAAAGCTGGGAGCCCAAATAATATGGGAAAATATAGGCGATCCAATCCAGAAAGGCGAACCGGTAGCCGACTGGATAAAGAACATTGTAGCCGAACTGGCAGCAGAGAATTTGTCGTACGGCTACACAGCATCAGCCGGTGACCGGAAAACACGGGAATTTCTGTCCCAAATAGTCAATCAGCGGGGAAAAACACAAATAGGCCCGGAAGATATTCTGTTTTTTAACGGCCTGGGAGACGCGGTAGCCACACTGTTTGCCAATATCAGGCGGGAAGCCAGAATACTGGGCCCCTCTCCGGCTTATTCCACCCTCTCCTCCGCTGAGGCCGCCCATTCAGGATATGAGCATCTTACCTACCGCCTCGATCCGGAAAACGGCTGGCAGCCGGATATTGAAGATATGCGGCTTAAAGTAAAATATAACGACGCCATAGCCGGCATTCTGCTTATTAATCCCGATAACCCCACCGGGGCGGTGTATCCCCGCGCCACACTGGAGGCCATTGTTTCCATAGCCCGGGAATACAAGCTTTTTGTACTGGCCGATGAAACATATGCCAGTATTGTTTACCCGGGTGTGGAAACAGCCAGTCTGAGCGAAGTTATCGGCGAGGTTCAGGGAATTGCGTTAAGAAGCATTTCCAAGGAAGTACCCTGGCCGGGAGCACGGTGCGGATGGATGGAAGTGTATAATCAGGATAAGAATTCTGTTTTCCGCCGTTATATAACCAGTCTGCTGGACGCCAAGCGTCTGCAGGTCTGTGCCACCACCCTTCCTCAAATGGCCATTCCCCGCATTTTTTCCGATCCCCGCTATCCCTCACATCTTCAAAACCGGGCCGCCCGCTTTGCCCAAAGAGCAGAAGAAGCGGTGGATATTCTCTCCCGGGTAGACGGAATTACAGTAGTCAAACCAAACGGAGCGTTTTATCTGACGGTTGTTTTTGATTCCCCTCTTCCGGCCAGTTCTTCCATGCCCGGAATGCTGAACGCCCAAATTGAAGAAAAAGTTAAACAGATATCGCAGCAGGTGGAGCCTGATAAAAGGTTTGTTTACTGGCTTTTGGGCGCTACCGGAATATGTACCGTTCCGTTAAGCGGTTTCTGCAGTAATCTTCAGGGATTCAGGGTAACTCTTCTGGAAAATAATGACGAAAAAAGGAGAAATACTTATCAGACACTGGCTCAGGCCATAAATACGTATTTAAAGAACGGAAATTGAAATGATTAAAAGGATTTGCCTTTTGACAAATTTATATATAATATTATTTATATTAAATAATACACATAACATCAAAGGAGCCCAAATATGGCAGAACAATTAACAGTTGAATCATTCAAGGAAAAAGTATTTGACTTTACCGCAGAGAAAGAATGGAAATACAAAGGAACCCTTCCGGCAATTATTGACTTTTATGCTGACTGGTGCGGTCC
>PDRU01000141.1 GCA_002748225.1 Spirochaetales bacterium
TAGATGGAAGAGAACTGGGCGCTGCGATTAAAAGCTCATGAACACACCCTTACCAGGACAGAACAGAATCTTGTTGATTTCATCAACAGGAATCCTGAAATTGTTGAACGTGCCACATTAAAAGAGCTCTGTGATATTACCAATATCAGTAAACCCGTTATAATCAGGTGCTACAAAAAACTTCAATACAACGATTTTCACGACTTTCAGACAGCTGTTCTGGAGTTTTATTCCTCGCACATAGATTCTCTTGTGGCTTCAAACAGAATGAGGAAGAGGGTGGGGGATATAAGCAGCCTCATAAGCGAGGCTGTTAATGTAGACGTTAAATCTCTGGAGAGGCTGGAGCGTTCACTTTCCACCGAAGATTTGCAGTCCATCAGTTATCAGATGCACGAGGCGGAGATAATATATTTAATAGGCGAGGGGACGGGGTTTTATCCCGCGCACTATCTCTGCCAGAGGCTCCGGCGCTACGGACTGCGTTCAGTGCTTGTTGAACAGGATTATCAACACCGTCCGGATATGATCTATCCGGCCCGGAAAAACGACCTGATTATCCTTTTTCATTACAGTGACAGCGCGCACTGGCTTCAGCCTTTTTTCACCCATATCAGCAGAAAAGGAATTAAATCCATCCTTTTCTCGGGAACTATTCATCCGGACTTTGTGCCTGCGGTGTCACAATTTATTCATATTCCGCGGGGAGCGGTTAATTTTAAGAACAGCATGGCCGTTCCCATGCATTTAGCTAACCAGCTGCTGCTTTCGTATGAATTAATTTACCGTGATGAAGTTGATGATATGCTTAAGGAACTGGAAACTTCCCGAATGAACTGGGATCGGGATGTATAATATCGGAATTGTTTATGAGGAGGAAAATCATGACAATGAGAAAGATGGTAATGCTTGCAGCAGTATTACTTCTGGCAGCTAATTTTGCTGTTTTTGCTGCCGGGCAGCCTGAGGTTAAAGAAGATGTGACAATTCAGATCGCATTTCCGGTCGCGGTAGACGCACCCATAGTCGATATGTTTAACGGTTATGCGGATGAGTTTATGGCGGAACACCCCAATGTAACCATAGAACCGGTTTATGCCGGCGGTTACACCGATGTAAAAACCATGATTCAGACCACCATAGACGGAGGCGGTAAAGCCCCCGCTCTTGCGGTTATGCTGGCCACAGATCTTTTTGATCTGGCTAACGCTCAGTATGTTGTGCCAATGACAGACTTTGTCAAAAAAATGAAGGGCTCAGATAAATATCTGGACGATTTCCTCCCGGCTTTTATGGCCAATTCCTATTACATGGACGAGCTCTACAGCCTGCCGTTCCAGAGAAGCGCGGTTGTTCTTTACTACAACGCGGACATGATTTCCGAAGCCGGACTTCCTGTTCCTTCAGACTGGGCTTCACTGGCAAAAACGGCTTCCGCATTAACAACTGCGGACCGGTGGGGAATTGAATGGCCTTCCGGCTGGCCGTATTGGCTCTTCCAGCCCCTTGCTCTGGGCGCGGGACAGAACATTGTCGGCGAGAGCGATACCCAGGTGTTCTTTGATTCACCGGAAGTAATTGAAGCGATTGAATTCTATATAGCACTCTCGGAAAAATACAAAGCAATGCCCGCAGGTGTTCAGGGCTCATGGGGCAATGTTGTGCCGAACTTTGTTTCCGGTAATACAGCCATGATAGTTCACAGTTCCGGCTCTCTTTCCAAAATTCTCTCCCAGGCCGATTTCGACGTAGGCGTTATGGGAGTACCCGGAAAAACATCCGGTTCCTACAGCGTCCCGGGCGGCGGTAACATTTACATGACTCCCGGACTCAGCGATGCTGAAGCTCTGGCGGCTTTTCAGTTTGCCGTTTTCATGACCGACCCTGCCAGGGCCGCGGAATTCTCTGTTGCAACCGGTTATATTGCACCCAGAAAATCAGCATTTGACGATACAGCCCTGAAAACCTACGCGGCTGAAAATCCTCAGGTTATGATGGTGAAAGACGTACTGGCTGATGCGGGTAAAGAGTTCTCGCTCCAGAACCTTGGACAAATTCGGAATATCTTCCACAGTTATCTGCAGAAAGCCTATAACAAGGAACTTTCTCCTGCGGCTGCAATGAAAGCAGCTCAGAAAGAAGCCGATGAGGCACTCGCAGATTTCCGGTAATTCAGCATATTAATCAGACTGTAGAGAATCCTCTCCCTTAGGGTTCTCTACGGTCTTTGGAGACCCAAATGAACAGAAAAGGACGAGTTATAACTCCGTACCTTCTGATTCTCCCCACTCTGATCTTTGTTATTATTTTTACCATTTATCCGACGATCAGCAGTGTTATAGGGAGCTTGTATAAACAGAGGCTCAACATACCGAAGTTCAGAGAACCGGTATTTCATGGATTTGGAAATTATCAGGAACTTTTCAGCAGTCCGGAGTTCCTCATGATTCTCAGAAACACCATTACCTATGTTGTTATTCTGGTGCCCATTACAGTTATTGCCGCGCTTTTTTTTGCCATGTGGCTCAGAAAGCCGCGTTTTGCAAAGCTGCGCATTGCCATATTTCATCCGGCTATTCTGCCCATGGTTTCAGCCGCGACGATCTGGCTGTTTTTTCTGACCCCCGACTACGGTCTGTTCAACGCTTTCCTTCGGTTTTTCGGGTATTCCGGAGCTGAGAACTGGGTCAGTAATCCGAATATGGCATTAGGGGCACTGATTGTGGTTGCGTTCTGGAAGGACGCCGGGTTCTATATGATCTACTATCTGGCAGGCATACAGAACCTTCCGGAAGATGTTTATGAAGCACTGAAACTGGAAGGAGCCCGGCCCATAACGGTCCTTTTCCGTTTTACACTGCCGCTGCTCAGACGTACAACGCTCTTTGTAACCACTGTAGCGGTAATAGGGGCATTCCGGAATGTGGATCACATATTCATTATGACATCGGGCGGACCCAGCGGCAGCAGTACACTGCTTCTCTATGAACTGTGGCAGGTAAGGTTTGATCAGCTGAATATGGGGCATGCCTCGGCCATTACGGTTATTCTTGTGGTAATTCTGCTGACGTTTACCATTACGAACTTTCTGTTTCAGGAACATAAGGAGGCCTCATAATGAAGAAACGTCTTTTTATGTTACTGGGTATATTAATTGCCCTGTTATGGTCCGTACCGCTTATCTGGGCGCTTATTGCTTCATTCAGACCTCTGGGCGAGCCCTTTACACGGGGACATGTCTGGTTCGGCAGTTCATTAAGCTTTGCGAACTATCTGAAGGCCTTTTCTCTGGCACCCTTCCTGCTGTATTTCCGCAATACAGTTCTTCTGGTGCTGTTAATTCTTCTGGTACAGCTGGTTACCAGCAGTCTTGCAGGGTTTGCTTTCGCGTTTTACCGCTTTAAGGGCGACAAAATTCTTTTCACTGTTATTCTGACTCAGATGATGATTCCCACGGTTGCTCTTCTGGTACCGAATTTTCAAACTATCCGGTTTCTTGGTCTCTATAATACCATTCCGGCAATGGCCATTCCTTTCTGGGGAAGCGCGTTTGGAACCTTTCTTTTAAGGCAGAATTTTCTGAGCATACCCCGTGATTACGGGGACGCGGCACTTGTTGACGGCTGCAGCTGGTTTAAAATCCTTCGGCATATTTATGTTCCCATGTCAGTTCCTTCCATCATTGCGTTTTCAATTTCGTCCATTAACTGGCACTGGAACAGTCTGCTGTGGCCTTTAATTGTAACACAGAGCGATTCCGCCAGGCCCCTGACTGCCGGACTGGCCCGGTTTACTCAACTGGGAGAAATTGGCGCGCAGTGGGGACTGATGTCAGCCGCAACCTTGATTGTTGCTTTTCCGCTGCTTCTGCTCTTTTTGATATTCCAGAAGCGGTTTATGGAAGGCTATATGAATTCAGGAATTAAATAATGAGTGAAATAACATGGAAATGGAACGATCCGGGCCATCTGGAAGCGCACCGGAAGGAATTTGTCCGGCCGGTGGAAGAAATTCTTAAGGAGCTCTCCGGTATTCTCAGCGGGAAAAAGAGAGCTGCCGGAGAGAAACTGCACAAAGACTTCACCCTCTCTGCTCCAACAGGCCGGACGGGTCTTATTGAACTTCCCGCTGAAGGATTCAGCCCGTTCTGGGCATACCGCAAGGGACGCAGTATTCCCTCACACCTCTGTCTGGGTAAAAAAACTCTGACAAACATGGTGTGTCTCTGGGGATGGTGGGAGAGTGAATCGGTATTTATTATCCATACACTTTATCCCGGCGGAACTGCGCCCCGGGAAATCCATGACCCTGCCCTCAGTCTGGAAGAACTTTCCGAGGCCGTTGCTTTCTGGAGTACCCATGCCATCATTACCGAAGAAGGAGAATATGATGTCCAACCCTGTGATCACCCGGCTTGATATTGACTGGATAAAACAGAATGTCGAGCTGGACTCACCTGAGGCGCTTGTCCTTTTTGACATAGACAGCACTATTATGAACACGGCTCCGAGGAATTATGCCATTCTGGAAGAGGCTGCCAGAGAATTCGAATTCCTGCGGGGAATAACCGGCGAGGTAAACCTGGAGCATATGGGGTGGAATATCTGCGATGACGTTAAAAGTGTTCGTAATCTGAGTAAAGAACAAATTGACTGTCTTTATGATTTCTGGGAGAAACGCTTCTTCTTCGATCCCTGGATTGGCTATGATATTCCCTACGAAGGCGTCAGGGAACTTCTTCACTGGCTTCATCAGCAGTGCCGCATTGTTTATCTGACGGGGCGGGACAGTGAATATATGGAAGACGGAACCATTTCTTCATTTATTGAACACAAGCTGCCCAACGATGAAAAAACAACCTTTCTGTTTAAACCGTCGAAGGATATTCCAGACCTTTCATTTAAACAGGAGGCCTTTGAATATATCCGGAAGCTGGGCCGGGTGGTACTTGCTATTGAAAATGAGCCTGCCAATGCCAATGCAATGCACAAGGCATTCCCCGATGCGGTAATAGGACTGATTCAGACAATTACCGCACCGAACCCGGCCGCTCCGCATAAGGAAATTTTTCTGTTTGAAACGTATTAGCCGCAGAAAACCGGCTTAACTTTTCTTGAATTCAATAACCCAGGATGTCCCGGTTCCTATGTTATAGGCTTTGGCAAAATTCCCCTGGTTTATGGCCACAGCCATGCGCAGCAGTGAATTCACATAAATAACAGGCTCTGAAATATAGACATCCGCAAAAGATTTTCCATAGGGAATTTTGTTATTGTAAATAAGGCGTCCGTCATTGCGAATTTCTATTTCCACCCTGTCTCCGTATTCAAATCCCAAAGCAAGAAAGTCTTCCCGGAGTATGTTCGTCCAGAGACTGCCGAAACGGATATCAAGAATATCAATACTGCCCCTAATGGAGGTTTTGGTTTTGATAACCTTGCCAAGTTCCAGCTCTTCCACTTCTTCAACGGGCAGTTCATCGCCCACTTCTTCAAAAGAAATGGCACCGGAGGCCAGCTTGGCACCGGTAAACGCGTATACATCCCTTCCGTGGAAGGTGTGGGAAAACTCGGTGTTCTGCCTGCGGTGCTTTGATTCCGCAATTTCGCGGACAGCGGTAATGCCGATGTATTTCTTTAAATGACAGAGTGTGCCGTTGTCGGGGGTTACAATATATTTGCCGTCGGAGGTTTGCGCCACAACACTTTTGCGTGTTGTTCCCACACCCGGATCCACAACTGATACAAACACTGTTCCTTTCGGCCAGTATTCAATTGCCTGAAAGAGCCGGTAAGAGGCCTCCCAGATATTGTAGGGCTGAATATCATGAGAGAGATTGTGCACCTTCAGTTCCCTGTCAACTTCCAGGGCAACACCCAGCATTGCGGCTACCGCACCGTCAGCTAAACCAAAATCAGACTGTAAAACAAGTAAATTACTCAATTTATAACACCTTATTAATAATTATTTGTACATCGGGACCGTAGCCAATGTTATAGGTTTTTGTAAAACTGCCCTGATTCACCGCCAAAGACAGATTCATCAGTTCATTATTGTAAAGAATGGGGCTGCCTTTTTCCGTATCGCCGAAAGACATGGAAAAAAGCACCTTCTGGTCAAAGAGAGTTTCTTCCCTGTTCTCTATAAGAATGTGAACAGTTTCGCCCGCTTTGAAACCGGCTTTCTTAAATTCGGTTGTGCGGATATTGGACCAGATATTTCCGAAGTTGGGATCGTTTATTTCCAGATTGCCCCGAACAGTATTGTGTTCGTATATGGGCTTTTGAATGTTATGCAGAACAATATCTTCCACATTGTATTTCGGTCCGACTTCTTCAAAAGAAATAATGCCGCTGGCCAGTTTGGCCGCGCAGTAGGCAAAAAGATCACGGCCGTGAAAAATACTTACTCCTTCCGTGTCATATCCCTTCAGGCGGTTTACCGTTTCGTCAATTTCCCGTACTTCTTCGATACCGAAAATTCTGGAAACATGGGTGAGGGAGCCGTTATCCGGTGTTACAATATAATAACCGTTCTTTGTACGTGCCGCGCACGCTTTGCGTTGGGTGCCGACACCGGGATCCACAACAGAAACAAACACTGTTCCTTTCGGCCAGAATTTCATGGACTGCTGAAGACGGTAGGACGCCGACCATGTGTCAAACTGCGGAATTTCATGTGTTCCGTCAGTAATATCCAGGCTGCGGTCAACCGATTTAACCACGCCGTACATGGAACACACAGCCCCTTCCTTATAGGTGAAGTCAGTTTGAAAGACCAGTAATTTTTTTTCCATAGAGTTTTTTCCTGCTTAAATAAATGGATTGTAAAAACGGCTGTGATTTACTACAGCGGATAAAAAGATCGAAACAGCAAATATTACCGCTGTTATGAACATGGCAATGTAATCGTTCCGCTGCAGTTTTTTATATCTGTACCATGTGCGTTTTTTATTCTTTCCAAAACCGCGCAGATCCATTGCGTTACTGATAGTATCAACTCTTTCCAGAGAGCTGAAAATAAGGGGAACAATAATTGTGAGGGCGTTTTTGACACGTTTTAAAAAGGGTGCTTTTGACGATATTTCCAGCCCGCGGGCCTGCTGAGCCCGGGAAATATTAATGTAGGCGCGCTGAATATCGGGAAAATAGCGCAGTGTCAAAGCCACAGGAAAGGCAATTTTGTAATGCACGCCTATCCTGCTGAGTGACGCGGCAAATTCACTGGGATCTGTGCCCAGAAAGAAAATCATTCCCAGAGGAATAACCGCCATGTATTTGAGCGTCTTGGTACTCTGGTATAGCAGCTGCTCAAGCGTCAGTGAATAGCGCCCAAAAATAACATACAGTTCATGCCGGGTTCCGTAGAGCTGAACTCCGTATTCAGGGGCGAATAGATACGTCAGAACAGCATTCAGACAGACAAAAATCAGCACGTATATCAGCATGATTTTTATTTTGCTGAAAGGAATCTTTGCCACCCGGAACATTATGAATGAAAAGATAAGTACACTCAGAACATATCGGATATCGTAACTGAACATTACGCCGAATGAGAGAAAGATGAATCCCAGAAGCTTGGTCAGGCCGGTAAGATTGTGTATAAACGTATCGTTATAGCTGTACGTAAATAATTTATTTTTCATAGCGGACCTTGCTGCGTTCGTATTCAATAAAGTGCCGTGTAAAGTCTTCAGGAGACTCAATTCCTGCTTTGTCGGCCAGAGTATACAACGATGTTTTTTTCAACATGGCCTGATCCATAATTGTTTCATTGGAAAGCACTTTGTAGGATTTGTCATCGGCTATAACGCGGCCGTCCGCGAAGGCGACAGTGCGGGTTGTGTACTCCAGAAGCAAATGCATATCATGGGTTATCAGAATAATTGTAACACCATGTTTGTTCAGCGATTCGAGAAAATCCATTATCTCGGTGTAGTGACGGTAATCCTGTCCGGCAGTGGGCTCATCAAGAATAATAATTTTAGGATCCAGAGTCAGAATAGATGCAATGGTTACGCGTTTCTTCTGACCGAAACTCAAGGCGCTTACAGGCCAGCCGGTAAATGGAGATAAACCGCAGATCTTCAGGGCCTGTGTTACTTTTTCTTTGATTTCTGCCTCATCAGCTCCGCGGTTTCTCAATCCCAGGGCAACTTCATCGAATATCTGTGTCTCGGAAATCATTTCATTCGGATTCTGCATAACATAGCCGATAAGACCGGCCCGCTCTTTAATGGAGAGATCTTTTATATCGTCGCCGTTATAGCGGATAACACCTGCGTCTACAGGTTCAAATCCGCAGATCAGTTTGGCAATGGTTGATTTTCCGGCACCGTTTTTTCCGGCAATGGCAATCATTTCGCCCGCGTTGACAGAAAAGGAAATGCCGCTTAAAGCCTGATGAACACCATCGTAGGAAAAAGAAACATTTTCCACCTCAAGCAGAACCTGCTGTTCCGATTCCGGCTGCGGCGGTGTTCCGGCGTTGTACCATGCCGAAACTTTATCCTTAACCTTATTTATATCAAGAGTATCGATATACGCGGCATGAAGATCTTCGGTAACAGAAACTCCGGCATATTTTAAGGCTGTCAGATAGAGCGGTTCCCGGATACCGTGTTCATTCAGATAGCTGCTGGCCATAATTTTGTCAGGCGTCATATCGGCAATAATTCTGCCGTCATCTACAAGAATAATTCTGTCGGCCGGACGGTGCAGTACATCTTCCAGGCGGTGCTCAATTATAATAACAGTCGCACCGGTTTCCTTGTGAATCTGATCAATTAATTCTATGGCCGTTTTACCGGTTTTGGGATCCAGATTGGCTAAAGGTTCATCAAACAGCAGAATTTCCACATTATCCACCAGAACCCCGGCCAGAGATGTGCGCTGTTTTTGTCCTCCTGAAATCTCAAAAGGCGAAGAATTGATATGAGACTGAATATCAACCAGTTCAGCAATTTTGGATACACGTTCGTGCATTTCGGAATACTCCACCATATCGTTTTCCAGGGCAAAGGCTATATCTTCACCCACGGTCAGGCCGACAAACTGAGCATCCTGATCCTGAAGAACAGTACCCACTTTTTTGCTTAAACTGTAGACAGACTGGTCTATGTTCTCTTTGCCGTCAATGCGCAGTGTTCCAGACACTTCACCTCGGTACAAGTTGGGGATAAGTCCGTTAATGCACTTGGCAATTGTAGACTTACCGCTCCCGCTTGCACCAACTATGACGACTTTTTCGCCTTTTGAGATTGACAGGTCTATATTGTTTAGCGTGCACTCCTTCTGAGTATAATATTTAAAGGAGTACCCGTTAAATTCTATATACAAAGTTTAGTCCTGCTTGGAAAGAGTTCCTTTGCCGGTCCGGGTTTTGCTGTAGGCTATCAGCAGCAGAGAACCCAGAACACCAGTGGACACTGTATTCATCAGGAAAGCAACAGCACCCTGTGTAAATACAAGGTTAGCCGGTTCACTGTAAATGATGATATCCAGAACAGGGGCAATCAAAATCCACGCAATAGCATTACCCACAATCTGCAGGATGTTAAAGCGGACCAGATCTTTGCCTTTCAGTTCGCCTTCGTCAATGTTGGAAGTCTTGTAGAAGAAACCAAACACAAAACTGGCAATACCGCTGGCGATAACCCAGCTCATCCACGCAGAGCCGTACTGCAGGGTATCACTGAGGAAGTGACCGATAAATGCAATAAGCAGCGACGCGATAGGACCGAACAAAGCACCGAAGAAAGCCGAAATACCATAGGCTACCTGGAAGGATGTTTCCGGTACAGGAGACGGAATCTTCACAAACATGAATAACAGGGTGAAAATGGCCGCTCCGATAGCCGTTGCAACGATTGTTCGGGTCTTAAACTCGAAATACTTTTTCATATGGGTTCCCTCCTTGGAAACATGATGCGAATACTAACATAGAGATTTGTTCTGCACCAGTATTATAATGACAAAAATTCAGCGATGGTAATTTAATGAGGCGCGCCATTCTGCTTCCGCGAGGGCATCCTGAATAAATATATCTATGAGCTGCGGAAAATCCACTCCTCCGTTTCCGGCCATCCGGGGAAAGAGGGAAATGGATGTCATGCCCGGAATGGTATTGATTTCATTCAGATAAATTTGACCGCTCTTTTCTTCCCGGAGAAAGTCTACCCTTGAAAAACCCGATGCTTCCACACTTTTGTACGCTTTCTCTGCCAGTGTCCGGATAGTTGACGATTCTTCTTCCGTGAGCCGGGCCGGAACTTTCAGCAGTGCTCCGTCAGGGTCGGTATATTTGGCATCGTAGTCGTAAAAGGAATGAGAACCTGCCGGAATAATTTCACCCGGCGCAAAGCTGCGGATTTTATTCCGGCCAATGACAGCGCATTCAATTTCCCTTCCGGAAACAGCCTGCTCGACAAGTACTTTGCGGTCGAATTGTGCGGCTTTCCGCAGTGCAGTTTTCAGCTCCGCTTCGTTTTTGACACAGCTCACACCGACAGAAGAGCCCGCATTGGCAGGCTTGACAAATAAGGGGCTGCCCAGTTCGCCGAAAAGCTGTTCGGCAGAGGGCTGCCGGTTGAAAATCTGCTCCGCAGAGAGCTTTCCCTGCAGCCGGTTCTGAGGCGCCTCAGAGGAAAAGCGCAGCGTGTGCCAGGGGACAACCGGCAGACCGGCATCTCTCCACACGCGTTTGGTCATATCCTTGTCCATACTCAGAGAACTGCCCAGAACTCCCGAGCCCGCGTAGGGAATACCGGCTATTTCCAGCAGTCCCTGAATCCGGCCGTCTTCGCCGAAACTCCCGTGAAGAATGGGCAGGGCGGCATGAATATTCAGCGTGTTTCCCTGAGCGTCTTTAAGCCCTCCGGAGGGCACCATGCTGACGCGGCGTTTCTCATCTGTCTCAATGGTGAGTGCTTTGGGCGGTTCTGAGGGAGTTTCTGGGGGCGTTTCCTGGAGATACCATGCTCCGTCGGTGTGAATGCCAATAAGAATGACACTGTAGTGCTGCGGCATGTTTTTATAAACAGCGGCCGCGGATATTCGGGAAATATCGTGTTCTCCTGATTTTCCCCCGTAAAGGATGGCAATCTGATTCATGGGCCTTATAATGACATTTAGGGCCC
>PDRU01000142.1 GCA_002748225.1 Spirochaetales bacterium
AGCTGTGCCACTTTATTCTGCTGATTCTCGGTTTCGTAAATATCACGGGTTCCCCGGCCTGATATACGCTGCATGGCTTCCGAGGCGGGCAGATGAAGGTATATAAGCAGTCCGGGCAGTGGATAGCCGGCGTTGAGCGTGTTCACCCACTCCCATGGGGCATCCATGCTCTGGTATGCCAGAGATGAAAAGAAATAGCGGTCGGTAATGTATAGAGAACCGGAATTAAGCGTTTCCTCTATGCCTTCCGGTCCGTAGATGTGTTCCCGGCGGTCGGCGGCAAAAAGCATGGCAAGAGTTTTGCGGCTCAATGAATATTCCCCGGAGATTCCCCGGCGGATCAGTCTGCCTATTGGTCCGTCTGTCGGTTCAAATCCGCTGGTAACAGGAATGCCTTGTTTGAGGAGTTCTTCTGTCAGACGGCGGGTGAGTGTTGTTGTGCCGGCTCCGTCTATTCCTTCCACGGCTATCAGATTTTTCCACAGTTCTCTATTACTATTCATTTATATTCCTTTTTGCTTCCTTCCGGCAGGGGCGTTTTTTCGATAAGATAGTTTTAATGACTGTACTGCGTCCACCCTCAGAGGCCTTTTTGCGTCCCGGGTTTCTGCTTATTCTGATTTCTGCTTTTTTTCTGCCTGTTTTTTCAGCGGCTGCCGGGGATCTTGTTCTGCCCGATCTTGTTCTGCCGCGTCACATCCGCCCGGATATACCTCAGCCTGATATTGCCGCGGTTCAGGAATGGCAGAACTGGGAAATTGGTCCTCCGTCTTTCCGGCGTATTTACCCTCTGGAAAAGGAGCATCTTGAACGGCCGGAGGCGGCGGGGCTTCAAACAGCTGATAAAGTTGATAACACTCTGATGGAGGAGCAGACCGCCGGTCAATTACTGCCGGCTGGGGCTTTTCGTACAGATTTCCGTACAGAGGCGCAGCCTTCAGGCTGGAAAAGCAGCCCGGTAAACGGGGAGGGGAAGTGGCGCTTTGAAGCCGGATACAACTACCGGGAAAATTCTGATGTACTGGCTGCCCGTTCGTTTCCTGAAGGCTGGGAAGCGGGTGCGTACGGGCAGATCCCCTCGCATTATGAATCGCCGCGGCCGTATGCAGCCGGCCTGTTTGCATCAAAAATCGGCCCGTTTTCCGCTAATCTGCTTCTGGGCGGCAAAACCGGGACCGGAAATACAGACTTTCTGCCCCTGGGTATGGGACAGATACAGTGGTCTTCAGCTTCCGGCCGTGCAGACTGGAGAGCTGAATTAAACGCCCTTTATCATACCGCTGAAAACAAACAGCCTGCCGGCTCTCTTTTATTAAGTACAGGTATACAAACGGCTTTACCCCTGGACGGCCTTTTCGGCGCCGCGCGTTTTGAGACGGGTTTCCGGGGCGGGGGCGGTGCTTATCAGGGCCTTGTTGTTGGAGGCGTTTCTCTGGGCTTCCGCTTTGCTGATGCGGCATTATCACTCCAGGGCGGTCTTGATACGCTTTACAGGTGGAATGAAACGCCTGTTTTTGCGCCGTTCGCGGAGTTGCTGTGGCATTTCCGTAATTCCTGGATATTTTATCTCTACAGTCAAATTCTTACAGGGCGCATGGATATGTACAGCGGCTGGGCTGAAAGTGAGCGTATTGGATTATTTGAAGCAGAAATTCCTTCTTATTATTCCTGCCGGGCCGGGTTGGAACATGAATGGGCCAATAATAACTTGCTGCGCTTCAGCATGGAAGCTGATTACGGCCGTTTGCTTCGCGGCTCTGGAACAGCGCTGCCGTCCGTTATTCCTGCTGAAGATACCTGTGTAAAACTGGATGTTTTCTACTCACATGGTTTTTCTCCGGGTATTGTAACTTTCAAGGGAAACAGCGGATATTTTCTTGCTCAAAAACTGTTTTTCTGGGAAACTTCAGCTTCTTATGAATGGGGGCGCCTTGGAGTTCATATTCAAGGCGGCAGTGAAGATATGTATACAGGCGGCGGTTTGCCGGGTTTGCGGGGTTCTTTGCCGATAATGGGTGCAGGGGTACACTGGAATAACGGACGGCAGTTTTCTGCCGCGCTCAATGGTTATACAGATTCAGAATTCCGGCGTCCTTCGCTGGAATTGCGTGTGAAGTGGAGGAGCAGGTGAGCGAACTGATCGGTGCTAACTGGTTTATACTTTTGCCTATTATTCTATTGTCGGTGGCCGCGCTGGCGGTAATTCTGGAAAGGAGTGTGTTCTTTTTCCGTATCCGCTGGAAACGGCCGGACGGTCTGCCGCAGGTTCTTGAGCGCATCGGCCGGGATTCGGCAAGACAGATTCTGCAGAATCTGGAAGAGCCGGAGGTGTCACCCGTAAGAGAAATTCTGGAATTCGGCCTTTCTTCCCGGCTCCGGGGCAGTGCCTCGGTGTACCGGCAGAGGCTGGAAGCTCTCCGCAACAGATGGCTGGACAGAATGGAGCGTTATCTGCCGCTTTTGTCGGGTATAGGAAATATTGCAACTCTGCTGGGGCTGTTTGGAACTGTTTCCGGTATGATTACAGCTTTTGGACGGATGAAAGCCACAGGAAATTCCGATCCCTATGTACTGGCAGGAGGTATCTCTCGGGCCCTGGTTACTACAGCCGCCGGTCTGGCCGTGGCAATTCCGGCAATGCTTGCACAGCATTTTTTTGAAGCACTGGTGGATCGCCATGCGGACCGCATGGAAGATGTCGTTAATGAATGCCTGTATAAGGCGGGGGCCGCTGGTGCGCGCGCGAGAGAGTCGAAGACGGCAAAGGTCTAGGGCAGGGCTGCATCTGACACCGCTGATAGATATTATTTTTCTCCTGGTGCTTTTCTTTATTCTGAATACAAGTTTCAGACAGGAGCGTTATATCGATGTCAATCTGCCGGTTTCTGAAACCTCGGAAGATATTCAGTCGGAAGGAATTATTCTGACACTGCTTAAAGACGGTACCGCGGATTTAAACGGTCAGGAAACAAACTGGGACAGCTTGAGTGCTGATATTCAGAAATTGGCTGAGGAAACTTCTGCCGAAGAAGTTATTATCCGTGCCGATGAGGGCGCTCCCTATGGAAAGGTTGTTACTGCAATGGACAGAATACGCCTTGCCGGACTGGAAGCGGTTTCTCTTCAAACAATCCGGAGCGGTCAGTGACTCTCAGGAAATCGCTTGTCTATTCTTTAGGCACGCATGCTGCAATACTGATTGCTTTTCTTATTGCGGCCTTGTTTTCTTTGAACGAGCCCAGTCCTGCCGCTCAAACTCTGCGGATTCGTCTGCGGGCGTCCATGTCGGCGGGAAGCCGTGCGGCCCCCCGTTTTACGGGCGCCGCGCCGGCTGACAGCATCCGCGAGAGAAGACAGCCGGCAGGGATTTCCAGCATTTCTGATTCTTCTGCGGTGAGTTCCCCCGAAGCCCCTGCGCCGGTTACGCGTTATACGGAAGTACTGGACAATATACCGGTAAGCCGCCTGCAGACCGCTCCGCCCGCAGCCCTTCCTGAAGTGGATCCTCTGGGGGGTATTGATGTGCCGCACGGAACTGGTCGCTTGACTGGGCCGACGGCAATACAAGAGCTGTTTTGTCTTTTCCCTCTGTTTCGTTTGAAAAATTTCCTGACAGTAATGAACGTCTGCTTGAAACATCTCTGGAAATTCTTGTTTCGCCTCAGGGAAATGTTGTTTCGGCGGAAGTTATTCCGCCCGGCTCCGGCAATGCAGGAGTGGACCGCTATCTGAACTCACTGGCTCTGCAGCTGGTTATGGAACCCGCGGATCCTGAAAAAGGCGAGCAGAAAGCCCTGCTGAGGCTGGTTTTTGCAGAAGGGGGCGGAGGTTGAAAAAACTGAACAGCCGCTTTCTGCAGTGGGCTTTTCTTATTCTGAGTATTCTTCTGTGTGTCATTGTTCTGGTATGGCTGAAGGCTGTTATTGATAAAAATATTAAAACAGTACGTAATGACATTATTTCCAGACTGGAAAATCAGCTGGAAGCGGATATCAGGTATCAGAGCATTTCACCGGCTCTTCTTTCTGCTGTTACCATACGCGGTTTATCCGTTGATTTTGCCTCCGGACAATTCACCGCAGATAAAATCAGGGTGTTTTACAATCCATTTAAGCGGAAAATAAGCCGAATAGGCATATCTGACGGTTCACTGTTCATGAAGCTGGACAATCCCCGGAATAAAACTGTCTCAGCGGATAATGAAAGCCTTCCATGGGATTTAATTATTGATAAAACCGTTACTGTCCGCAATGTTGCCGTTCAGGCAGGAATTCAGCCGGAGACTGTTTATTCAGGACAGATAGAACGGATGGAATTAAAACACAGCGCCGAGAATATCCGGTATCTTCTGGAGACAACAGCCGGTGTTGTGTTCGGTGCTGAGGATACGAAAAATCAAATTGAGCTGGAGCTCGGCTCCCGCGGAAGTTTTTCGCCTGAAAGTAAATACTTTAACGGCCGCGTGGATTTAAGGAAAGGAACAAATGAAAAGCTGGAGCTGATGCCCATGTCTGTTGATATTTCCTTTGCTGAAGACCAGTTCCAGTTCAGGCGCATTGGAGATGCTGTACCGCTTGATATATCCGGCCGCTATGAAAAGGGGCAGTGGAGTGTTTCCTGTGAGACCGAGCAGATGCCGCTTAAAGAAGTTCTGCGGCCGCTTAATTATGAATATTTGGAAGAGGCAGCCTTTTCCTGGCCGGAAATGCTTCTAAACGGCCGTTTTGACGTGAGGGGGGAGGACAGTAACGTAACTGATTACAATATTGCTCTGCAGCTGAATGAGAAAAAAGACGGCGGCCTTCAGGCAGAATTTAAAGCCGGCGGAGACAGCCTTGCGGCCCGTATTGATATTCTTTCGGTAAGCGCATTGAACAGTAAGGTGCAGTACACGGGTGTATTCAGAATTCCGGAAATGGCACCGGTTGGTCTGTTAAGCGCTTATTTGGATGAAAATGTTCTTGGATACCCTGTATCGGGGGTGTTTGATGTTCAATACGCGGATAATATTGTCAAAGTTTTTCCTTCAGAAGTGCAGGCCGGGAATTTAAGCTTTAACGATTTCCGGTTTATCTTTATCCGTGAAAAAGACATGCTGACGGCAACACTTCTGGCGGTTCCCGAGACAAAGAACAAGCTCTCCGATTCACGCATAGTGCTGGACGCTGCCATGAAAAGGGGGAAAAATCCTTTTCTGAAGTGTTTCTTTTCTCTGGAAGGCATAAACTCAACCCTTCCTCTGGGACTGGCGGGGTTAAGCAGCCTCTCAGCCCTGCCTGTTCTGGGGCAGTCCAGCCTCGATGTCAGCGGTGCTTTTGAAGTGAATGAGAGTGCATGGGCGTTTAATATCAGTCAGGCACGTCTTGTCAGCCTGAAAAACGCAGAAAACACTGTTTCCCTGGCCGGACGTCTCTCGCCCGGCAGGTGGGATCTGGACGGGTTCCATCTGAACTGGGACAATTACAGAATTGACGGTCATCTTGCCGGCTCACAGAACAGTAAAGGCGGAGAGATTAACGGCCGTTTCCTTCTTGAAGATCAGATCTTTCCCATAAAAGGCAGCTGGGATACAAACGGCAATGTCCGTATTACTGAGGGCGGCTTCCTCACACTCAATTCGCAGTTGAAGAATGAGGGCGGCAGAAATTTCAGCTTGAATATGGATAATTTAAAACTCCCTGTTCCATACGGTCTGTTGACAGTGAATGCGGATGTTCAGGGACTGCTGGCACCGGGGGACTGGAGAATACGCCTAAGGGATGTCTCTTTAGCGGCAGAAGGTGACAATAACACCAATATGGTCTTTTTATTAAAAAACGGGTTTGCCACTCCCTATAAAATTGATCTTCCTGTTTTAACTTACCGCGACCGGACAGGCGCTCTTAATGGAAGCAGTTTTGTTCAAAAAGACAGATTCAGTAACGATATTTCGGGAGAACTCCTGCTCCAAAACCCCGAATCCCCAGAATATTATCAGTTCCTGTTCAAGCGTCAAAATAATATGTGGGATAACAGTTTTAATGTTATTTCTGCGCAGATGGAGCGTCTGGGACAAAACCGGCTCAGCGGTTCGGCGGATGCTTCCGGTAAAATGACCGGTCTTCTCAGTAATCCGTCGTTTTCAATGCGTTTGAGTACTTCAGAGGCCCGGCTGGACAACAGACCGCTGAATGTGGCCGCAGGATTATCATTTCATGACGGCCGGCTGCGGATTCAGGATTGTATTTTTAATTATGAAGGCCTTTCGGTCAGCCGCGGTCTTGTTCTTTACAATAAGCCCGATAACAGCCTTAGATGTACTGCCGAACTTGACGGCCACTTTAATGAGGAATTTTTCAGCACAGGATTTTCACTGGCACTGGACCTTGACAGTTCTCAGAGCATGCTCGATCTACTGAACAACTGGTCTGCGCTTGATTTTACCGGTACATTAGCCACCCGTCCCCTGTTATGGAATTCAATGGAACACATGCCGTCTTTCACCTTTCAGTTTGAAAACAGTGCTGATAATTTCCGTGTAACCAGTCCGCAGGGAAAAATCCTGAAAATTAACTACAGCCGTGAGGACGGCAGCTTAAATGTAACAGCTGGAAAGCCCCTGCCGGTTATTGTCCGGGGAGGAGGCTATGCCGGAGCCGATTATTTAAATCTGTCATTTCCTTCCATAGAAATTGACCCTGTTCTTATCAATTATGTAATGCCGCGCGATCCCATTCTGCGTCAATACTATGTTATATTTCAGGGCGGGAAGTTTTTGGGAAATATGAGTGTGAAAGGCTCTTCGGAAAATCCTCAGCTCTTTGGAGAAATAAAAGCCGACAAAATTAAGGTGGATACGCCCTATACCTATGCTGAAATTGGAACGGGAGATACAACCATTTCTTTTGAGGGCAACCAGGTTACCATTGACCGGATAGAAGTGCCTGTGGGCGGAGGATTTGTTTACGGAGAAGGATATTTTGTTATGGACCGGTGGTCTTCCCTGACCGATTTTAATATGCGTTACGGAGCGCAGGGCGGTCCGCAGTCCCGGGGCGTTCAGGCTTACTATCCCTTAATGAATGTTACCCTGGACGGACTCTTCTTCGGTGAAATTCAAATGATTGGCGACGGACAGAGCTTTTTCCTGGACGGAAGTTTTACTTTTCCTGAACTCAGATCGGGGCTGGGAACTCCGGCTGAACCGGTGCAGGGGAATAATGATAACCTTTATCCTGTGTACCTTGATATCGATTTTATAACGGGAAATAACTGCACTTTCTTTCTTCCGAATGAACAGCTCAAAATTGTCCGCGCAACCGCAGAGCCCAATCAGGTTGTTAATCTTACTTATTCAACCAATCCGGAAACCATGTCCTTTACCGGCAAACTGCCTATAAAATCGGGTAATATCAATTATTTTGACCGTGAATTTCAGGTTACACGGGGCTACATGGATTTTAATGAAAATCTTGAAGATTTTAACCCGCTGCTTTCATTCCGGGCGGAAACCCGCGTAAAAGACGATGCAAACGAAGAAATTACTGTAGCTCTGGTTTACAAAGCGCCCATAATGTCAGACTTTAATCCCCGGGTGGAAACTGTACCGGCGCGCCGGGAACGCGATATTATGGCCCTGCTGGGTCAGTCGGTTGTTCCCTATAATGAGCAAAGTGAGGTGAGCACAACCAATTCGATGTTTCTGGGTACAGGCAGCATGTTCGCCGAGGCGGGGATTGTGCATCCATTTGAACAAGTACTGCGCGAAAGCCTGAACCTTGACATGTTAACAATACGAACGGATATAATTGAGAACGCTTTAAGCGGAGGATTTGCTCAGAATGTCGACAGTTCCTATGCGTCCGGGCTGGGCCGTTATCTTGATAACACAAGTCTGTTTGCCGGAAAATACATAGGCAACGCGCTGTTTGTTTCAGGCTCCCTTGAAGCAAACTATTTTGAGGGAAGGAGAAACCGCTCAACGTTTGGAGGACTGGAATTTGAGACTTCAGTGAACTTTGAAATGCAGACACCGTTTTTTGATGTTATGTGGTCGTATTCTCCCAGTTCATCGATTAAGCAGAATTTTGTTGCCGATAACCAAATTTCACTCAAGTGGCAGTTTTCATATTAATTTGTTAAGGAGTTCCGATGCAGCGAAGAATCCTGTTGGTTTTATTAATAATTTTTGTTTCTCTGGGTTCTGTGTACAGCCAGGAGAGTCAATGGTTTGAGGGCCGGCCGGTTGCCCGGATTGAGTTTGAGGGCCTTGCCTCGGTTTCCCGGAATGAATTACTGGGTCTGGTCCGTCCGTATATCGGTTTACCCTATAACGACTCACTTTCATGGGACATACAGGGCAAGCTGTATGCTCTTGATTATTTTGACCTCATTATTCCTGAAATACAGCCGGCCGATGAAAGCCGTAATTCAGTTTTACTTGTTTTTCAGGTTCAGGAGAAACCGCTTGTTAAAAAAATTATTTTTAAGGGAAACAGTAAGGCCCGGCGCGGTGAACTTCTGGATGCCGTATTAGTTAAAGAGGGCGACCTGCTGAATCCCGGAACGCTGAAGATTGATGAGCAGGCTATTAAGGATCTCTATCTTGAAAAAGGCTTTGTGGATGCCCAGGTAAGGGCTGAATACACTCTGGACAAGGTTCTGAATCAGGTTGATATTGTTTTTACAATAATTGAGAGCAGTCAGACTAAAATCAGTGAAATACTCTTTGTCGGCAATGATAAATATGTGGCTGATAATACATTGCGCAATCTTATGAAAACCAAGGCGCAGTCGCTGTTCAATAAAGGTCTTTTTGTTGAAACAAAACTCCAGGAAGACCTCAAAGCCATAGAGCGTTATTACGCCGACCAGGGCTTTATTGAAATGAGTATAACCGATGTCCAGCGCGAACTGGTTTTTGATAAAGAAGAAAATCTGAATAAAATGGTTATAACCATTGTCATTAATGAAGGTACTGCCTGGACTTACGGTGGCATAAGTTTTACCGGGAATAAAATCTATACAACCGAAGAACTTGAACAACTGGTAACGCTTACTCCGGGCTCTACTTTTAACCAGACCAAATTTCAGCTGGATTACCAGAGTATTGTGGACCTCTACCTTGAAAACGGATATATCTTTAACAACTTCACATACGAAGAAAAACGGGACGAAGAAAATCGCACGGTCTTTTTTGAAGTATCCATAGTGGAGCGGGACCGGGCTCATATTGAGAATATTATTATCCGCGGTAATACCAAAACGAAAAACTACGTTATTACCAGGGAATTCCCGCTTGAAGAAGGGGAGGTTTTCAGTAAGGCCAAAATTCTTGAAGGAATGATGAATCTGTACAACCTTCAGTTTTTTGAAACGGTTGAACCCAATCCTTATCCCGGAAGTCAGGACGGACTGATGGATCTGGTGGTGGATGTCTCGGAAGGTAAAACCTCCGATATTACTTTCGGACTTTCCTTTTCCGGCGGGCAGGATTTTCCCGTTTCCGGACAGATCAGCTGGAACGACCGCAACTTTCTGGGACGCGGCCAGACTTTCGGCATAGATTTAACCGGCTCTCCCGACAGGGTTACTTCTTCAGTAAAATTCACGGAACCCCGCATTCTCGGGCTCCGCTGGGCCGGCGGTATGGATTTATCCTACAGCTGGGCACGGACCCGTTTTATTCGTCAGGATACGGATCTGAACGGAATTCCTGACCCGTATAATACATGGGATGAGTATGAAGCGGTGGCCTCTGTACCGGCCGATTATCAAATGGAGCATCAATCGCACGATATTTCCAGCGGACTGAATACAGGCTACACCTGGGTAACACGTCTGGGACGGCTGGGAATAAGCGGGGGGCTCCGTTTTTCCTGGCAGTATGTTGTCTATGATGATTCCGTATACACGCCGTTCAGCCGTACAATCCGTGAAAACCTGAAAAAATGGCAGTACAGCGACAGTGTCCATCTGCGTCTGTACTGGGACACGCGCGATCTGCAGTACGATCCGACCAAGGGCTTTATTCTGAGTGAAACCCTTACTTATGCCGGTATTATGGAACTGGGTAACCGTAACTATATAAAAAGTGTTTCCCGGCTGAATGTTGCACAGAAAATTTTCGACATTCCCCTGAAGGATAATACGAAATCTTTTAAGGCTGTTATTTCCATGAACACCGCTTTTAACGCCATTTTTGACAAAAAGTGGCGTGACCTGAAATCGGATATTGTCGATACCGACGGTTTTACTGTAGACGGTATGTTTATAGGCCGCGGCTGGCCGACCTCTTCTGACCGCTATAAGTATCTCTGGGATAATTCGCTGGAACTCACTTTTCCCATTGTCCCAAATATTCTTTCTTATGATATTTTTCTGGACGCCGTGGGAGCCTGGCAGTCAAATCAGATAATTAACCAGAAATTCGGTTTGGGAGAGCAGTGGCGTTTCAGTCTGGGAACAGGGCTGCGCTTTGCCAATCCGCAGTTCCCTATCGGCATCTATGTTGTGAAGCGCTTTCAGTGGCAGAATGGCCGTGTGTCATGGTGGCCCGACAGGGATGCTTCCAATAACCGCCTGGACACTAACTACGAATTTAAGAAATCAGGAATGGATTTAGTTATAGCTTTTAATCTGGATATTTACTAGGAGAAACAAGTGAAACGGACGTTTATTCTTTTAACAGGCATTGTACTGCTGTGTATGCCTCTTTCGCTGGGTGCGGAGCAAATTACCAAGGTGGCTGTACTCGATTATTCCCGCATTCTTTCCGCGTTTTATGTTGATTCGGCTGAATCCCGCCGTATTGAGGAACTGAAAACTGTTTTTGCGGATGAAGTACGCCGCATGCAGTCTGAAATACAGAACCTGGAGGAGCGGAAACTTGAGGCGGAAAACCGCGGAGATTCCCGTACAGCTCTTGAACTGGACTCCCGTATTCAGGAAAGAAAAAGCCATTACCAGAACTATGTCAGAATTAAGGGGAATCAAATTCGTGAAGCTGAGGCCGAGCTGGGTTCCAGCAGTGCTCTGGCCAGAGAAATACTCCGGGAAATTCAGTATGTGGCGGAATCCAAAGGTTTCAGTCTGGTTCTGAAACGTTCGGACCCCAATTTGCTCTGGTGGAACTACGAAGTTGATATTACCGAAGATGTTCTGCAGCGTCTTGCCGGCGCCAGTCAATAATTTTCCGCTTCTGTAATGTCTTCTAACCGGGAACTGACTCCCATGTTCCGCCAGTACGCGGAACATAAGGAAAAGCATAAAGACGCTGTGCTGTTTTTCCGCATGGGAGATTTTTATGAAATGTTCCGAAGTGACGCGGTTGAGGTTAGTCAGCTTTTAAATTTAACACTTACCCAGCGTCAGGGTGTTCCCATGTGCGGTGTTCCGTATCATGCCGCGGGCAATTACATTGCCCGCCTTCTGAAGCTGGGTAAGAAAATTGCCATATGCGAGCAGATTGAGCTTCCCCGTGACGGTAAAGGACTGGCAAAAAGGGAAGTTATTGAAGTGGTTACTCCCGGAACTGTTGTCGACGATTCATATCTGGATGAAAAGACAAACAATTATCTGGCTGCTGTTGCGGGAAAACCGTCTGCTCCCGCTTTTGCCTACGTTGATCTGTCTACGGGCGAATTCCGTGCAACCCTTCTGAATAAGCAGCAGCCGCGTGAAGCCCTGCGCAAGGAAATGGCACGGATTGCCCCAAGGGAAATTCTTGTGCAGGAAAGCCTGCTTACGGATAATGTCTGTGCTTTTTTACTGGATGAAAATATTGTAATGGACAGGCTGCCGGACTGGAGCTTTGATTATGAGTCTGCATTTTCACGGCTGAAAAAATGTTTCGGGACAGTAAGTCTGAAAGGTTTCGGGCTTGCAGATTCCGACCCGAGAGTACCTGCCGCGGGAGCTGTCCTGGAATATCTGGAAAACCAGCATAAAACGCTGCTGCCGCATATCCGCACTCTTTCACTGTACTCTGATGCCGACGCGGTAGAACTGGACGAATCAACCATTCGCAACCTTGAACTGCTCCGAAACCTGCAGGACGGAGGGAATTCCTTCACACTTCTGGCCGCACTGGACCATACACGGACATCACCCGGAGCCCGTCTGCTCCGCCGGCGTCTGCTGCAGCCTTATCCCGATATTGAAGGCGCAGCGGGGAGTCATGAACGTGTAGAGGCGCTTTACCATGATCAGCCGCTTCTTTCGTCTCTGCGTGAAATTTTGAAAGGCATTCTGGATCTGGAGCGCCTGGCCGCCCGTACGGCTATGAACAGAGCGCATGCCAAAGATCTGCTGGCCATCCGCAATTCCCTGTGGAAAGCGGCAGAAGTTTTCACTCTGGCGGAAAATCATTTGAAAAAAGAGGGCAGTGACTCACTGGAGGGCTTGTTTGCCCGGTGCGCTACTCTGGCCGACTTTCTGAACAATTCGCTTATGGAAGACCCTTCCATATTGCTGACGGAAGGACGGCTTATAAAAACAGGATGGGACGCGGAAACAGACCGCATGCGCTCCCTGCGGGATGAAGGCCGCACTTTCCTGAACAATTATGTGGCTGAGGAAAAAGCCGCTACAGGAATATCGACACTTAAACTCAAATACAACCGCATACTGGGTTATTTTATTGAAGTGCCGAAAAGTCAGGGAGAAAAACTGCCGGAACGTTTCCGGCGCCGTCAGTCGCTGACACAATGTGAGCGTTTTTCGACAGACAAACTGGATGAACTGGAAAGTGAAATACTCAGCGTGGGTGAGAATCTGGTTGAGAGGGAAAAAGAACTTTTTCTTGAAATCAGGGAAAAAGTTAAAGAATACGTGCCGGCGCTGCAGCAAATGGCAGCTGTTCTGGCAGATATTGACGTTATACAGTCGCACGCGCACTGTGCCACGGAATACGGATATGTCAAACCTGCTATGACGAATGCTGTTGTCTGTGACATACAGGGAGGCCGGCATCCGATTGTGGAGCGCCATTTGCCCTCGGGCAGCTTTGTTCCGAATTCCATTAAAATATCAGAAAAAGAGAGCACTTTTGCTCTTGTTACCGGTCCCAACATGGCCGGCAAATCCACCGTGCTCCGTCAGACAGCCCTTATAACACTTATGGCGCATGCCGGCTGCTTTGTGCCCGCCGAACACGCCCTTATTGGAATTGTTGACCGTATTTTCTGCAGGGTGGGAGCTTCAGACAACCTGGCGCGGGGAGAATCCACCTTTCTTGTCGAAATGCACGAAACGGCCAATATACTCAGAAGCGCCACTTCGCGCAGTCTGGTCATAATGGATGAAGTGGGGCGGGGAACCGGAACGGAAGACGGTCTGGCCATTGCCCGCGCTGTGTGTGAGTATCTGCTGGAGCATGAGCATCCGCTTACTCTGTTTGCAACGCATTACAGGGAGCTGACACGTCTGGAGCATGAACGCCTGGCCAATTATTCCATGGCTGTACAGGAAGAGGGCCGTAATGTTGTTTTTCCCAAAAAACTGATCTGCGGGCCTGCCGAGGCTTCTTATGGTATCCATGTGGCGGCACTTGCCGGTATTCCCCAGGAAGTTGTGCAGCGTGCCTACCTTCTGATGAACTGGGCTGCTTCGCAGCAGAGCAGCCAGAGTGCCTCTGAAAAGGTACCTTCTTTACCTGCTCCTCAAATGCTTTTCAACCCTTCTGATTTGGTCCTGGACAGCATACGCAGCACTTCAGTGGATGAAATTACCCCTCTGGAAGCTCTCAAGCTTATTGATTCCTGGAAAAAAGATCTCAATTAAAGCTCCGCGCACAGTGCGCTGGTAGATTATACTGCCGTGTTTTACTGCCCTGTCTGCGGCGCGGGGGCGCCGGCGGCGTTTTATCCCTGTGCGTCATGCAGGAAGAAAATAGAACAAACCGCCCTGAATTCCAACTCGGAGAGGAACTGCCGTCTTTGCGGAATAGATCTGGCCGGTTCTGAAAGCCCCTGCGTGGAATGCAGAAGTGCCGCGCCGTATACACCATTGACAGCGGTTGTATGTCTTGGTCCCTGGGCCGGTCCCTTAAGGGAATGGGTTTCAATGCTCAAGTACGGAGGTGACGCCCGGCTGGCCCGCTACCCGGCAGAACTGCTGGCCCGGGCAGTACATTGTTACTGGCCGGATGTTCCGGTTGTGCCTGTTCCTCCCAGGCCAATACGTCTGTTCAGGGACGGATTTGATCCGGTTCAGGCTCTTACCCGGCAAATGAGCCGGCTTGGAGTTTCTGTTGAACATGTATTAACGCGAAGGGGCAGGCGCACACAAAAAAACAGCAGCCGGATCCAGCGCGTTTCAGGGGAAAATTTGAATTTCAAGCTGAAAAAGAAAGATATTCGGGGTTCCCGTATTGTCTTTGATGATATTTCGACAACAGGGACAACCTTAAAGGTGTGCGCGTCTCTTCTTAAAGAGGCTGGATGTACGGAAGTATATGGTCTTGTTATTTGCAAGGACTAATGAATACAAGCCGGCATAAATCAGTTTAATGCCGCAGCCCGCTGCGTCATTATAAGGCCGGGTGTAGATGTCAGCATTATTGCAAGCAGCACCGGCCTGTCTCCTGAAGTTATTCGTACATTAAGAAATATTTGTTGATTAGTGTTTTATCATAACTGGAGGTGCGTATGACAAAGAAAAAGCTTTCTATGTTTATGTTTTTTTTCGTGGTCATTTGTGTATCTGTCAGTTCTGAAGAATTGATTAATGAGAAGATACTCTATTATCGTGATTTCTGGGGATCTTATTCTTTTGAAATTACTGAAGAAAATGAGATTGATTCATGTCAGCGGATCGGGTTTTTTAATAGTTCAGGAGAGATCCTCAGCGTTGAAGGGTACTATTATAATACACAAATTCTCAAACACAGGGATACTTTTCAAGATCAGCAATTAGTACAAAGCCGGTACTATGATTCTGATGGCTCTCTTTTATATGAATATTTCTACGAAAGGAATGGAGAAAACGCGGCAACTATTTCTTTTCGATCGAAATATAGAACTATTGAAATAGTGCGATGTTTA
>PDRU01000153.1 GCA_002748225.1 Spirochaetales bacterium
CTTGCGGTCACTAGTCCCTGAAACTAGCGTGTCTACCAATTTCACCATCCAGGCGGAAGACGATGTAGAAATTACCGGGAGGGGCTGTTTTTGTCAAGAGACCCTTATGCCAAAGGGCTCTGTCTTTCCGTTAAAGCGCAGCGGTAAATCAGCTGGTTAAAAGCGGTGGAGGGTATTAATATGTTTAAAGCATCTGTTTTTCAGGATCCTGTTTTTGCCGATGAAGGCTTCGGCAGCTTTGAGGGAGGTGAGATAATGTCCGGGCCGGGCGTTCTTTGGCCCCGCGTTTCTGATGCGGATATCCTGGAAAATCTTCTGACAGAGGCCGGCGGCCTGCTTTCCCTGTCTCATCAGCAAAAGCCGCTGCCGGCAGAACAGCCATCTTCACAGCCGGCCGGAACGGTTAAAAAATTATGGCGCCGCCTCGATGAACCGTCCCCTCAAAAAACTTCCACGAAGAAAAACGGCGCGCAGGAAGCCCGCGAAGAGCATTTGAAGAGAATGAAGAATCCCGGCAAGGCGCAGGGGCCTCAAAAAAAGCCGGTGCAGGTTGCAAAACCGAAATCAAAACCTGTGTTAACAGAACAACCTGAGCAGAAAGCAAAACCGCAGATTACACAGAAAAAATCAGAGCCCTTAAACAAACCGGCGCTGAAATCAAAACAGCAGCCAAAACATAAAAGAAAACGGCCAATAGAGACTTCCTCTACACCGGTTGCGGCTGCGTCGTTTCCGGTAACAAACCGCTCCAAACCGGTTATTACAGCGCCAAAGCCGGAGCATCAACAGCCGGCAGCGCTTTCTTCAGCCGTCCAACCGGCCGGAAACCTGCTGACATCCGCCGACAAAACCGGGCATCTGGATAAACTCCTGCAGAAAAATACGGAGACAACGGACAAGGCTGTAAAAGCTCTTGTAGAAAAGGCCGAAAAAGCCGGCCGGCGGCATTCCGGAGAGGTGGTTGATACCGATACCCGCGGACAGATTCTTTTGGCCGACAACTACAAGCCCGTCCGGGCCGAAGTGACAATCAACAGAGAGACCGACGGCCTCGATCCCAATTACAGCTCCACACGGAGGGTTGAAACCGTAATGGCCAACGGGCAGCGGCTGCTGACAGGAAAGGATGATAATATTGGCGCGAATGCCAGAGACAGCGATTTTATAATTGAGAATGCCGGTATGACCCTGCCGGACGGCCATTACTATTTTACAAGATCCGGACTGACCGTACAGGAAGACGGCAGTGCTGATTCTTATAGCTTTGCCAACACGCTGCGTTACCAGACCAGGGATCTGTCCATACCCGAGGCTCTGCGCAAGGAAATTAACACCGGAAGCTATCTGAATCACGCAAACGCTAAAAAAAATAAGCCGGAGAAACAATGGACCAATACTTCTCAATCAGCCGGCTGTACCACCCAGAGAGGCGGACAGGCCGCTCAGGATGATTTTATTAAGCAGCTTTCCGGGGTAGCGCCGGAAAATGTGCAAATAAACATTCAGTCAAAACGGATTGTCACATACAATGAGAAATACAAAACCATTATTGGGGGGTAAAATATGAAAAAACTAACGTTTGTTATTTCCTCTCTTCTGATACTTCTGGCCTCGTTCTCCGCCGGAGCTGAGAACTTCAGGCTGGAGGGCCGGCTTACAGCCCCTTGCCCCCATCCTTACCGGTTTAAGATTCTCAATCAGCATGAGATGCTGCTGGAGTGGGGAAACCCTTTTGAGGCCGGCCACGATAAATGGTACCAACAGTCAAGAGACGATATTTACGCCTTTTCCAAAATCTATCAGTACACCATTGAAGCTGATTCTGTGTTTCTGCGGATCCGGCTGAATGAAGATTTGCCGACATGTTTACAAGAAGAAGTCTATGGCATTCCTGAATGGAAAATCGGCAAGGTTCTGCTTGCCCTACTGGGCACGGCCTCAGATACCGGAAAAACACTCGGTGTTACATATCCGGCTATTACAGACTCAGAGCAGGGAGAAGCCTTTACAATTGATGTTCCCAGCTATGTTTTTGAAGGTCCGGCAAACAAACACTTTCCCCTGGATATAAAAAACGCCAGTTCCGAGCTGCGGGAAGGTGAAACAAAATATAAACTCTGGTACATGGATTCTGCGGAACCGGAACAGGCTTGGGTGGAAGGCGCC
>PDRU01000143.1 GCA_002748225.1 Spirochaetales bacterium
TCTGGGGCTGGGTGAGCCTTTACCCGTTTCATCGGCTCACGGCCGGAACATGAACCTCTTGCTGAATGTTCTTCAAAAGAGAATGGAATTGGCTCTGGCTTCCCGGGAAACAAATTCCGATCGGACGGATAGTGAACCGGATAATGAACCGGACGACGAACTTGTTGTTGTACTGGCCGGCCGGCCGAACGCCGGTAAGTCAACACTGGCCAATCTTCTGACAGGTGCCGAGCATTCCCTGGTTTCCGAAATACCCGGCACAACCCGGGATACTGTCAGCGGACAGACCTTCTATAAGGGAAGACGGCTGCGGGTGGTTGATACGGCCGGTATGCGCCGGAAGGCTAAAGTGGCAGAGAACATAGAATACTATTCGGTTAACCGGGCCATACGCGCCATGTTCGACGCGGATATAACTGTTTTGCTGATAGACCGCAAAGAGGGGCTTTCGGAACAGGATAAAAAAATTACGGCCCAGGCAGTTAAAAAAGGCCGTACAGTTGTTATTGCTATTAATAAATGGGATGAAAAGAACCCCGGACCGCGTGAAGTAAAACAGGCCGTTGAGAAACTGCGGTTTCAGTTCCCTGTGCTGGACTGGGCCCCCGTTGTACCTGTTTCCGCGTTGAAAGGCTACGGTATTCACCGTCTTCTGGAGGTTATTATTGAAGCGGACAGGCAGCAGAATCTCCGGGTTGAAACAGCGGAACTCAACAGGGCTCTGGCTGAATGGGTGGATTTCACTCCGCCGCCGGCCAAAAAGGGCCGACCATTTAGAGTGAAGTACATTACTCAGGTTTCGGTAAAGCCGGCCCGTTTTATTGCCTTTGTTAACCGTCTTTCCGGTTTTCCCGAATCCTACCGCCGCTTTCTGGTTAATCAGATCCGCCGGGAATTCAAATTTGAAATGGTTCCTGTGGAACTGGAGTTGAGGGAGCAGGCAAAAGGAAGAAGGTAGTATGATCAGAAAACAGTCCGGCCGCAAAACTGTCTGCTCAGTAAATTACGCGTTCCCGATACTTCTTTCAGGACTGGCAGTTATTCTGTTTATTCTGGGACCGGTGCTTTCTGTCAGTGCCGGAGAAGCGGAACTGGCTCCTTTCCGCGTTATGCTGGAGAAGTCCGGTTTCCCTGAAAATGATGAAACCCGCCGCTTAAACGCGGATAATCTGAAGGCTCCCAACTATTCGGCTGTGGAAACAAGGCTGGATATTTACCGCCAGATGTCCGACAGCAGGCTGGTTGAGTTTGAGGTGCGGAAACAGGCCGTGGAATGGTATCTTATTTTCCGCAATCAGAGAGGCACGGAGCCCTGGGAAACCTTTCCTATCTGGGGAAGGGGAAACTGGGTTGTCAAACGCAGTCTGCTGGACGGAGCCTATATTCAGGCCAAGATTTTCATTCAGGATAATGAAGAGAGTTTTGTCCGTCTGTTTCCCATGGAAGGCGGGCGCTGCAGGCTGGATGTTTACCTGTACGGCAGGCAGCTGGGAGACGACGTTATAGTACCGGCGTCTTTTGAGTCTCTTCTTTTCTCGCCCTTTGCGCGTATTATGTTTCTGACGCAGCGTTCCATTCCATGGAAAACCGTTTTTCCCAATCCTGAAAGAATTGGTTATAGAAGGGTGGCTGCTCTGGCGGAGGTTCTTTCGCTCTACAGCGGCAGTATTCAGGAAATTCCTGACGCGGGAATAGACGGAGGCGGGTTAAACGCTTATATAGACAGCGGCGATCTGGTGCCGGCAGAGCTGATGGAGCCCGGCAAGACAGGACTGAACTGTTCCGGTTATGTAAAATGGGTGGCGGACGGAATTTATTCGGCATGGAGCAGAGCTCCCGGTGCCCTTTTTCTGGATGTTGAAGAACTAAAAAAACCCGGAGCGCGGCGCAGCCGGAATTCCTGGAACGAGTCGTATTCCGCTTCGGGCAAAGACGCGCGGAACAGTATGGAATCGTTGCTGCGCGATCCCTTCTTCGGGCTGGACTGGAACCGGAATATTGCCCGTATTATACGGGAAGCCCAGCTGGGACGTGCTTTGAGTTCTGCCGAATGGGCCGCTCTGGACAGCAGTCCCTTACCCGGAGTTTCCTGGGTGGAGAATATGGGTTATCCCCTGGATGCTCTGGGAACGGCCCTGTATCAGCTGGCTTCCGCTTATCCGGGAAAAATATGGCTGGCCGCGGTGAATTCGCCTTTCCGGCCGGAGCCCTCCGCCGATGACCCCCGGCCGCTTTCCCTGCATCAGTACTGGCATGTCGCCATTTTGGCGCCATGGTTTGACGACGGCAGCGAAGGGCGGGAGAAAGGCACCTTCCGGGTTGCGGTACTGGATACAGGCGACGTTGCCGAATCTTTGCTTTCAGGGCCTTCCGGGGAGTCTCCGGCGGCTTTTCCCCGTATTATCCAGGACAGGGCTGTTGTTTACGCACGGCTTGGCCGGGATGATAACGGAGTGCTTCAGAAGCCGGAGGTCCGCGTTCATTTGACAGCTGTAGAGCTGCCGGAGAATTATCAGCCTTCTCCATTGCCGCTGGAAAGCCCTTAAAGGGCGTTTAAGCCGTTTAAGCCGCCGGCCTTGCCGAAAAACAGTTATTATAAATGTTTTTTCTCTGTGAAATGGATATATTGTTGTTTTGGGAGTTAAAAAATGGTGGATATACTTGTTAAGGGAGGGCTTGTTCTGTGGGCCATTATCCTTCTGTCGGTGGCTGCTCTGGCCATTATTATTGAGCGTTATCTGTATTTCCGGAAAATCCGTACCGATGAGGAGCAGCTGTTTCTCCGGGTAAAATCGGCTACAGGCAAAGGTCATTTTGATGAGGCTATGGCCATTTGCGACGCAAGCCCTTCACCGTTCAGCACTCTGCTGAAAACGGGTATTGAGCACCGGCAGCGCAGTTCATGGGAACGCAAGGAAGTGCTGCGCGATACGGCCGCCCAGGAAGTGCCGCTGCTGGAGAAAAACATAGGCGCTCTGGGTACCATTGCCCACATTGCTCCTCTTCTGGGACTTTTGGGAACAGTTACCGGCAACATCCGTGCCTTCGGGGTGCTGGGGCGTTTCGGCTCGGTTGGAGATCCGTCTGTTCTGGCCCAGGGTATTTCAGAAGCACTGCTTACCACGGCAGCCGGACTGATCGTGGCTATACCGGCCACAATTTTTTACAACGCCCTGACCGGAAGGGTGAACGCCCTGATTGTCCGCATGGAAAATCAGGTGAATGAAATGACCCTCCTGCTCAGCGGGGAAGAGGCCGACAAGTGACTCTCCGTCAGAGGCTGAAACCCCGGGTAATGCTGGATCTGACACCGCTGATTGACGTTGTATTTCAGCTTGTGGTGTTTTTCATGATTTCCAGTGTCTTTAATACGGCGCCTGGTATTGAACTGAACCTTCCTGATTCTTCCACAAGCCAGGCAGTGGAGGTAACAGAAGTGCGCATTACGGTTGTCAGCGCGCAGGAATTGTACCTGAACCGTGATCCTGTGGCTCTGGAATCGCTGGGAAAAACTCTCCGCGAGTGGCGTAAAACAGGCCGTCTGGCCGATGATACAGCCTTGCTGGTGGAAGGCGGACGGAATGTGCCTTATGAAACCATTGTCAGCGTTCTGGATGAGGCGCGGCGCGGCGGCGTTGATGCGGTGAATCTCATAACCGCGCCCATGACGGAAGACCCGTGAACACTCCCGTAAGAAACACAGCGGTTCTTCAGGCAGGACACCCCTCCGAAAGAACGGTTTTGCTGCGCCGCCGGCTTTACAGAAGAAATCTCTGGACGGGTATCGGCGCGGCTCTGCTTGTACATCTGCTGGCGGTACTGGTTTTTGTACTGATTGACAGGCTCAATACAGAAGATCTGGATAAGGCCTCCGGCCCTGTACTGGTGAAAATAGGTACTCCGGAGGCGCCGCTCTCTCCCCAAAGCGATCCGGGCCCTGCCGCAGAGCCGCGGGAGGCTGCAGCGGGAACCCTGAGGCCTGTGCGGGAGGCGGAAGCGCCGGCGGCTTCAGCGCCACCGGCTGCGTCTCCGGCCCCTCAGCAGCCGGCAGAAGAGAACATGGTTACAGAAAGCGCCGAAGCGCCTTTTGCGGAGGCCCCGTCTGAAGCACAGCCTCTGCCTTCCCGTGTCAGGGGAAACGAAGAGGGAAACAACTATCTGATAGATTTTGAAGGCAGCGACAGCCAGGTGGGGCGCGCAGCCGCCTACGACTACATTATCAGTTACATGCCCCTTCCGGAGATGCTCCCCGGAGAAATGGTAGATGCGGCGCAGAGTTATCTGGGTATGAGCGCCGCTTCTGTGCGCGAAGAACTGTTAATCTACTGGGAAGAGTCATTTGGAAATTATGTAAAGAAGCCGGGCGCTGCCGGTACCGTTCCCCTGAAGGACCGCCCGTATTACTGGAGCCTGCTTTTTTCTTCTTTAAATTTTCCCTCCGAAAAGGCCGACTGGCGTACCGCCGGCATGCGTCCGGTGGTGGTGGAATTTACAGTGAACCCTTCCCGGGATACGCGGGGAGCCCGGCTGTCGGATTTCTCTGTAATATCACACGCCGACAACCCGGCGGTGGAAGAAGCGGTTTTGTTCGGTTTGAGCCGATGGGTGTATTATAACAATACCGAAAAGCCGGTACGCGGACGAATTACCTATGAATTTGACCGCTGAAAGCTTTGCTGGAAGTCCTTGCCGACAATCCGGTGCTCGGTTAATCTAAGACATGGCTCTTTTAGCGGTAGGTTTTGACATAGACGGTACGCTGTATCCGGATTATAAGGCCCATGTGCGTTCTGTGCCGTTTTGTGTTGCAAATGCCAAAAAGGTTTTGGCTTTTGCCCGGACACGCCGGAGAATGCGGGAGGAAAGCGCCCTTTCCGAAATGCTTTCCGATCCTTCGGAGGCTGAAGTGAAAATTTTTGCCGAAGAAAGCGGCCTGAGCCGGAATGAGGCTCGAAAAATCAGGGACGAGCTTATCTACCAGACCTGGGAGAAAAGTTTCAGAGGCATGACGCCGTATTCCGGAGTTCGTCAGGCCCTGCTCCAGCTCCGTCAGGCCGGACTGAAGCTGGCAGCGCTCTCTGATTTCCCTGTGGGGAAAAAACTCGAATATTTTCATTTGGCAGATCTTTTTGATGTTGCAACAGGTTTTCCCGAGTCCGGAGGCCTTAAGCCCCGTCCGGAACCTTTTCTGGTTATGGCGGAAAAACTGGGTGTGGCTCCTTCGGATATTCTTTATGTGGGAAACAAGCTGGATTATGATGTTTACGGTGCAGAGGGCGCGGGAATGCGCGGGGCGCTGGTTGGCCCTCCCGGCAGGCATGCGCCTGAGGGAACTCTGGTGTACCGTGATTATCAGCATTTGGCAGAAAGTGTTCTCTCTGAGGTGGTTTCATGACGTTCAATTTTGATGGAGGCGATATTCTCGTCATCCTGCTTGTAGCAGCGGCTTTTATTCTTTCCAGGCGTTTTGATAAAACCGGCCGTTCTTTGGAAAAAGTACGGCGTTATGCGGATAAATCCAAAGCGGAACTGGATACCATAATCCGTGAAAGGGAACTGGCCTTTAAGGATTTGTCTGTAGATTTGGAAGTACAGGAACAGACAAACCGGGAAATACTGAACCGGGCGGATCAGGCACGCGAAGAACTGCTTTCCCGGGCCGGAGAACTGGAAGACCGGGTAGAAAAAATTGAGGCTCATGAACGGGCCCTGGAAGAACTCAACGATCTGGCTTTAAGAGTTGATGAAAATCTTTCCAGGCTGAAAGATGAATCGGCCTATGTGGATAAGGTGGGCTCGCGGTTGACGGAAGTGCGCAGCCGTTTTGATTCTTTTGCCGAAAAAGATGAGCGCCGCTTTGCCGATTTCCGTCAGGAAGTGCTGGGAATTTTTTCCGCCGAGCTGCAGAATCTGGAAAACGGCATGGAAGAAGCCGGCCGGCAAATTTCCCTTTTTCAGGAAAATCTGGGGAATATCAATGTCCGTCAGGTTCAGGAATCCGAAAAGAGAATATCCGAATACAGGGAAGAACTGGAAAAAGCCGAGGCCGAGTTCAGCGGACGTCTGGAAAAAGTGGCAGAAGACGGAGCCAGTCTGGAAGATGCCGCCTTTACGGCTTTGAAAGAAAAAATTGATTCCCGCTCCAAACATCTGGAAGGAAACTGGCTGGATGGAATGAGCGCGCTCAAGGACAGCGTTACCCGGACCGCTGAAGAAATTCGCCGGGAACTGGCTGGAATGCAGCAGAATATGGAACAGGTCAGCGGGGAATACAGGGAAATTGACGGACGTCTGACCGAAGCTTCCCGAACGTTCAATGCGGGGCTGGATGGGCTGCGGGGACGGCTGGAAAACATTCTGGATGAAAAGGAAACCAGTCTTCTGGAAGAATATGAGCTGCGTCAGGGTGAATACCGCCGCAATGTTGAAGAACGTTTCAGCCGGATTGAAGGTTCCATAGCCGACATGGATACTCTGACTGAAAGTCTGAAATCTTCTCAGCAGCAGACACTTCGTGATGTGGAAGTTGAGTTCCGCCGTTTTGACGAAGAAATGACAGAGCGCCGGGACATTGAAAGGACTCAGGTGGAAGATGCCGCGGCGGCACTCCGGCAGGAAATGGATGAACTGGAACAGGGGCTGGACGAGCTGAAAAGCCGCGCCTATGAAAATGTTTCGGAAAAACTGCAGGTGTTTGAAGATGATTTCTTTGCTGATTTAAAAACACGGGACAAACAGATGCATTCTTCCCTGGAAGAATGGCGTGACCGAATGGATGCAGATATTGAAGAGTGGGGACGCAAAGCGGCCCGCGAGCGCGAGGAAACCGAACTGCGCTACACAGCGGAAATAAGGGAAAAACTGACGGAACTGCAAAACCGCACCTTTGCTCAGTTTGAATCGTTCCAGGACCAGGTAGACGGCTTCAGGGAATCAATCAGCGGACGCATCAGCAGTTCTGAAGAGGAAGTAAACCGTTTCCGCGGCGAAATATCCCGGCGCATTGCGGATGACAAAGAAGAATTAATGAATGAATTTGACAAAACCTACGACTCTTTTCAGACCGAACTGGGAGAAAAATTCGCGCGGGCCAACAAAACGATCTCCCAGAAACTGACAGCCTTCTCCGGTGATATTGACAACAGGCATAAAGCTCTGATCGGAGACATTGAAGCGGCCAGCGGGGAAATAGGGGACTTGAAAGAACGTCTTCAGCTACAGATTGACGAAGCTGTCCGCGGCTCTGCCGACAGTATTGCCGGCATGAGAGCCGACTTTAATGAATCCATAACGGAGCTTGAGGATGAGTTTAAAGGTAAAACCGAACAGCTCATACTTGAATCCGGTGAAGAACGCGCGGCGCTCCGCAGGGAAATTGATCTGCAGCAGGAAGCGGTGGCCAATCTGGCCGCGGAAATTACCGAGAAAAGCCGCGACAGTCTGGATACCCTTAAGGACATGAGCGAAACCTTCCTGATGGAATTCCGCAAGAGTTCCAAAGACGCGCGGGGTGAAGTAGAACGGAAAGTGAAGGAACTGCGTCAAATGGTGCAGGATGCCCGTGAAAGAGCTGAAAACAGCCGCAAGGAAATGGCCTCTCATACGGATACCGAGTACAAGCGTCTTATGAAGAATCTGGATGAAATTGACAAACGTCAGAAGAAATTTATAGCGGAAACCCGGGTCTTTGAGCGTGCTGATGAAATGAAAACGGCCCTGGAAGCCGATATTCATGAATTAAACCGTCAGCTGGATCAGACCGGCAAGGGCCGGGAGGAAGTCCGCAATATCAATGAATCTTATGAAAAAGCCATCAGGCTTTACAGTGAAGTTAACACTAAAATGACCCGCTTCCTGGCTGAACAGCAGAAAGTGGACAACCTGGAGGGTAAAATCTCCCGGATCAGCAATTTGTCGGACGCCGTTGATCTGAAGCTGGAAAGGGTTGCAGAAGCCAACGACACTCTTCAGACGCTGCAGATGCGTGTCAAGCAGATGGAAGATCTGCATGAGGATCTGGACAGCCGCTACAAACGGCTCTCGGAAAAAAACACGGTACTGGATGCCGCCACCGAAGGTGTGGACAAGAACTTTGAACGCATGAACCGGATTGAAGAACTGATCCGGAACCTGGCCGAACAGGTTATTCCGCTGAAACAGCAAATGGCCGACGCGCTGGCCAAGCAGGCTCAGCTTGAGTCCGGAAAAGCTAAAGTGGATGAAATTGTTTCCCGCATGACTCAGATAGATGCGGCCCTTAAAGACGCGGATTCACGTATGGATGATCTGCAGAAAGCCCGCAAGTGGCTGGCACGCATTGAAACCCGTCTGAGTGAAATTTACACCGAAGCGCAGGAAAATGTCCGTGTTCTGGGCACTCTTTCGAAAAAAAGCGGTTCCAGAAAGAGCAAAGGTGCTCCGGATATGAGTATGCGGGAAATTGTTGTTAAACTGGCCAGGGAAGGCTGGAAAAGTGACGAAATTGCGCAGCATACCAAACTGGGCATTGGAGAGGTAGAGCTGATTCTGGAATCAACACCCCATGCTTAATACGGCAGAGGAGCTTTTGCTGTTATGGCTGATGTAGTTCCTCTGGTACCGGATGTTCCTTCCGCGGGCACCTACCGGGCCGATTACTACTTTTTTCGGCAGTTTCTTATGGGACTGGCGCCGTTCAACGACGGGCGTGTTATCCGTCCGCAGGCCATGAAATTGATTTTTGGAGTTAACCGGCCCTTCCGCATCCGGCTGGAACAGCAGTGGTACAGCTGCCGCGCTGCTTTGCTGAAAGGCAATACACCGCATTTTCTGAGCGGTCAGAATGACTGGCAGGTTGTGCTCTGGATAGAGCCCGGATGTGCGCTGCAGCTGCTTCTGGACGTCCGAACCCTGGACGGACGCTCCTGGATACTGCACAAGGCGCCGGTTACCGGACTCCGGCAGGATGTTATTCAGACAGTTATAGACGAACCGGATGCCCCCGGCGCTCTTCATCTGGCCGAAGCCCTTCTGCGTGTGTACGGCGGTATTCAGCCTGTACCCGCTCTCTGGGATGACTGTATTAAAGATGCTCTGACAAAAATTGACAGAAATCCCGCGGCTGCCGAATCGGCTGATCTGGCCCGGGAGTTCGGACGGGAAGAAGCCGATTTTTTATCCGACTTCCAGAGAGTTGTCGGCATGTCTCCGGATGTGTATATTCACCGCCGCCGCCTTGCCAGGTTCTTCAGCCTGCGCACGGAGGGGGTAGAGCGGAATGAGGCTCTGGAGCAGGCGGCGCTTTCCGGATGGGACGGCCTGAAAGATTCTTTCTGGGAGCGCTACGCGCTGAATCTGGAAGTAATGGACACCTTTAAGCCCTATATACGTCTTTTTTCCGGAGAAGATGCTCAGGCTGCATTGTATCTGTAATTTGTAATCTGTAAAAAAAGGGCCGCCGCAAAAATCGTAAGATTTTTGCAGCAGCCCAAACACTTTTTCAGAATGAAGTGAAACTACTCAACAGTTTCGTCTGCTTCCTTGTAAGTGCCCACAGAAAAACGCACGGAACGTGTTTCTGTTGCTCCCGCAGCCAGTTCTCCTATGGTCCAGCTGTAGGCCGCGGCTGTATCCAGCGCGCCCATCAGTTCGCCCGGAAGGCTGTTCAACGTGTTGTCAGTAAAGATATTGGTATGTTCAGTGCCGAACGCGCCAATGTAGAACGTGTCAACCGGTGTAACACCTTGTCCTTCACGGAAGTAGAGTCCTGCCGTGGAAGTACCGGAGGTCATACGGGCTCCGTAGAATGTTTTTACGAATTTGACACCGCCGTCGTCATCTACTTCCGAATCCGAGCAGGCGCCTATGCGGACATTCTGGGCCGCTGCAGCGCCGTTGTTTGTTATGGAATGGGTCAGCGTGACATAGGGTACTCCTTCAGAGAACTGTATTGATGCGTTCATGGAGTATTCCAGACTGGTAGTGCCGACAGCAAGAGCATTCCCGGCAGTATAATTTTTGGGAATGTCAATCCATTCATCAACAGAATCGGCTGCAACTTTGATGTGCCATCCCCCAAGCTTGGCTGCCGGTACATCTGTACCGTTGAAACTGGAGTTAATCCAGCTGGTGCCGTTGTTGGAAGAGCCTATAATATCAACGCCGCCCAAATCCAAATTGCTGTCTTCCGGCCCGGGGACTCCTTTCCCCTTTTCACTGCCGTAAGAATAGGCTATGCCGTTGGCTCCCTGGTTTCCTCTCCGGTACTGATGTCCGTTAAAGGGGCCGGGAAGTGTGGTACTGGCAGTGCCGGTAATTGGCGCCGAAAGCTGGGGAATTGCAATACTCAGGTTGTAGGTTGTGTTGTTGCCGGCCTGGGAAACAACCGTTACCGGTATGCTTATTGTATTAACGTTACTGTAGTTTTCTATTGTCAGCGTATTGCTGCCGGCATCCCAGCTGGAGGTAACGCCTGCCGGATTTGACGATGCTGTTACCGGATTGATGGTTGCATCTGCATCGGTAAGAGACATCTGAACCATTATGGGTGTGTTGTAATTCCGGTTAACGGTCATTCCGCTGTAACTGTAGTTCGTTGTTGTTTCATCATCAGCAGTAAAGGCCGGTGATGATGACAGTGTGCGGGAACTGCCGTGAGTAACCGTCAGGGTATGGAGGGTGGATATGTCCGGGTAGGTCAGTGTCAGTGTTCCGGTATATATGCGGGAATTGCCGTTATGGGTAACTGTTGCTGTAACCACATAGTTGCCAATGACATAGCCTCCCGCGGGTTCGGCTATAGGTACTGACGCGGATCCTGTTCCGCTTTGAGAAACGGGACTGCCTCCTCCGGGAGGAGTAACGCTCAGTTCCACAGTTGCATCGTTGTAAATAGCTTCGGCTCCAAATACC
>PDRU01000155.1 GCA_002748225.1 Spirochaetales bacterium
CACTTAACAGGAGTAACGCATGTCCGGCCACAGTAAATGGCATACAATTAAACACAAGAAGGGCGCTGCAGACGCCAAAAGAGGTAAACTTTTTACCAAGATTATTAAGGAAATTACCGTAGCGGCCCGTATGGGCGGAGGCGATGAAGAAGCTAATCCGCGGCTGCGTACCATTGTTCTGAAAGCTAAAGCAGCCAATATGCCTAAAGACAATATTGAACGGGCCATTAAGAAGGGTACCGGCGATCTGGACGGCGTTGATTACGTTGAGCTCAGTTACGAAGCTTATGCTCCCGGCGGTGTTGGTCTGATGATCGATGCCCTGACTGATAACAAGAACCGTACGGCTGCTGATGTACGGACTATTCTTTCCAAGAGCGGCGGTTCACTGGCAGCTTCCGGTGCGGTGTCCTACATGTTTAACCGCAAGGGTGTTATTGTTTACGAAGCGGAAAATACAGAGTTTGAACCTCTCTTTGAAGCGGCTCTGGAAGCGGGCGCGGAAGATGTTACCGACGACGAGGATATTTACGAGGTTATTACTGACCCGAGCGGTTTTGCCGATGTTCTGGAAAGTCTGCAGTCGGCGGGTTTTGAACCTTCCAGCGCGGAAGTTTCCCTTGTTCCCGACAACACTGTTACGCTGGATAACGAAGGCACCGGCAAGGTGCTCCGTCTGATTGAACGTCTGGAAGACAACGATGATGTGCAGTCGGTCGCGTCCAATCTGGATATTCCTGACGATTTCGAGATGAGCGAGTGACACACCGGGTGCTGGGCATAGACCCCGGTCTGGCCAGCACCGGCTGGGGTATTGTCGATTCACACAATTCCCGTTTGATTTACGTTGATCACGGCACTGTTACCACTCCGGCCGGGATGAGTCCGCATTTGCGGCTTTTGCAGCTGGAGCGTGAAATAAACAGTATTCTGGAGGCCTACACTCCGGAGGCCATGGGTATAGAAACGCTTTATTTTGCCAAAAATATCAGTTCGGCGCTGCCTGTGGCTCAGGCCCGGGGTGTTATACTGCTGGCCGCGGCCCGTAAGGGGCTGGCTGTGGGGGAGTATTCTCCCGCGGTTATTAAGCAGTCGGTAGTGGGAGCAGGGCAGGCGGACAAGGCGCAGATTCAGAATATGATCTGTCTTATTCTGGGTTTGCAGGAAACACCCAAACCGGATCACGCGGCGGACGCCCTGGCCGCGGCTGTAACGTTTATTCATTACGGCAGCAGTACTGTGGGGGCCTTATGATTAACAGTATCAGCGGAACATTAACGTTTAAGGCTCCGGAGCAGTGCGGGGTGGAGACGGGCGGTATTGAATGGGCGGTTGACACAACGGCCACCAGCCTGTCGCTGCTGCCGCGGCAGGGAGAGGCGGTGCGGCTCTTTACCTACCTGCATCACACCCAGGACCAGATGCGGCTTTTTGGTTTTTTTTCGCAGGAGGAGCGGAGGGTTTTCCTTTCGCTGATTACCGTTAACGGTGTGGGACCGTCTCTGGCCCGGAAAATTTTATCGGGAACAACGCCGCAGCGTTTTCAGGCGGCTGTTGACACGGAAGATCTGGCCCTGCTGAGCAGTATTCCCGGTCTGGGCAAAAAAACGGCCCAGAAGATAGTTTTGCAGCTGCGCGGAAAACTGGCCGAGGAAAGTGACGCCCTTCCGCCGGGAGAAAGCAGCGAGGTGGCCGAAGCCTTAAAGGCTATGGGCTTTGAAAGCCGGCTGGTGTCCAAAGCTGTTGCCGCTGTGCTGGAAGAAGTTGACAAAGAAGCTCTTGAAGGTGAAGAGCGTGAAAAGGAAATTCTGCGCCGTGCCATTGTGGCGCTCAGTTCCTGAATCAGTTCCTGAAAGGAGTCTGTATTTATATGTTTAAAACAGCCAGAGAATTAAAAAAGTTCAACAGTTTACCGAAAGATCAGCGCGGCATTGTCTTTTTTTCGGAAGGGAAATCGTACTGGAACACGTTCAAGCCGGTTACTGATGAACTGATACAGCGGCAAATACCTTTTGTTTTTCTGTCAATGGATGCAGCCGATCCGGGTTTGAGTATTTCCGCGCCGGGTGTCAGCGGCTTTTGTGTGGGGAAGGGCAGCGGTTTTGTTTATTTTATGAGCATGCTGAATGCCGG
>PDRU01000144.1 GCA_002748225.1 Spirochaetales bacterium
GGCCTGACTCTGGCAAAGGAGACCATGACCAGGTGAATCATCTTCCTTCGGCCGCAACGGAAGACTATCTGAAGGCCGTTCTGGAAAGTGCTAACTTGACCGGTAAGACAATAGTTCCCATGGGTAAGCTGGCTGAACGTCTGAAAGTTACCCCGGGTACGGTCAGTGTTATGGTTAAACGTCTGGCCGCTGACGGTTTAATTAACTATCAGGCCAGAATAGGGTGCTCCCTGACGGAAAAAGGGCGGATTATTGCCCTGCGCACAATCCGCCGTCACCGGGTGCTGGAAACTTTTCTGGTGGAAACACTGGGCATGGACTGGTCTTCTGTACATGAAGAAGCCGAACGCATGGAGCATGGAACCTCTGATGAGGTGATAGACCGTCTCTGGGAGTTCCTTGGCAGTCCGCTGACAGACCCTCACGGCAGCCGTATACCGGATAAAGAACTCAATATGCTCCAGGGCGGCAAGGATGTCCGTCTCAGCGAAATGGCGGACAACAGTGAAGGTATACTCAGCCGTATGTCGGATCGTTCTCCCGGGCTGCTGACGGTGCTGCAGGAAAAGAATCTAATACCCGGAACGGCCTTTCGCCTGACACGGCAGGATGAGGCCGGTACGGTATGTCTGGAAAGCGGCGGCAGAGTTCTGACACTGGCTGCTGAAGTGGCCTCTTCGCTGTGGGCCTGTCTGAAATAACAGCTTTGCCGGACAGATAGCACCGCAGAAGCGCCGGAGCGGCAGGCCGAGTGAAAGGCCGTGTCTTGAAATCTGTCAGCCGGCAGATTATCCGGTACTTTTTGATGCTATATTTCTGAAAGACTTGAGTTATTAATCGTCTAATGTGATATAATGTATTGATGAATATACGTAAAAAAAGATAATCTAAATCTCCCATTGTACGTATAAATTGAGTATCAATACAGTGAGCATGGTTGTTGCTGGAGGAAATAATGCTGAACCTGGATCCTGCGCTTAAAAATTTGTTAATAGAAGCTGTGAGTGTCAGTCTTGTTGCTGATCAGATTGAGAACCTGGGACAAATGATCGTTCCCAATTTGAAAATTCATGATCTGAGCAGGAAACGGAGCGATTTTACACTTTCCCCCCGTATGGCTGCCCAGGTTCTTATTGAATATCTGACCGAGAAAAAACTGCTGAGCGATTTTATAAAGCTTCTGGTGGAAATGGATGAAGAAGTTATTCTTGGAAAGGAAATCCGTATAGAAGGGCTGGAATATTTTCTTCAGAAACTAACCGAAACCGGGCTTATCTACGATGCCAAAAAACGGAAAGTTGTTCCGCTCAAAGAGGATATTTCCGCGCGTCCTGACTGGGGCGCTTTGAAGAACGGCCGTCATTACGATGTAACTGTCGGCAGTATGGATATTGTGGGCAGTTCTGAGCTGGTGAGAAAATACGGCCAATCCACCATGAATAAATTTTATTCATACTTCTGGACCGCGCTGGGTGAGCGTCTGTCCAGTTATAATGGCCGGATCTGGTCCTGGGCAGGAGACGGCGGCATTATTGCGTTTGCCTTTAAGCAGCATAGAATCCGTGCGGCCAGTTTCGCCCTGGAAATGCAGAGAATAATGCCGCTGATTAATTCACATTCCCGTAATCCCATTAAAGATGATGTTGCCATACGGATTGCAATGCACAGCGGCCGGGTTATGTTTATGTCGGAAACCGGCAAAATTATTTCCGATGTTATAAATCTGGCGGCTCACCTTGAAAAGCGGGGCACCGAGCCGGGGTTTGTTTCCATTACACAGAAGATCTGGAAAGACCTGCCTTCCAAACTCAAGGATTTCTTTGATCCTGTGGGAGATTTTGAGGGAGAGTTGTATCTGAGTTCTCCTGAACGCCTGGATGTCTTTGGGGTTTGCAGGGAATAACAATTTCAGGGAAGCATGCGGACGGCGCCTTTGTCGGCACTGGAGGCAAGGTGCGCGTAGGCCTGGAGTGCCGCGCTGACATGTCTGTTCCTGTCCGGCTTCCAGGCGTTTGGCCCGCGGGAGTCTTCTTCCCGGCGGCGTCTGTTTAATTCTGCTTCTTCCAGACGGACATTCAGCTTCCGGGCCGGAATATCTATGTCAATAATATCGCCGTTTCGTATAAGGGCCAGTGTTCCGCCGGAAGCGGCTTCCGGAGAAGCATGGCCTATGGATAAGCCGGAAGTTCCGCCGGAGAACCGCCCGTCGGTCAGTAACGCGCATTCCTTGCCAAGATTCATGGATTTCAGATAGCTGGTAGGGTAGAGCATTTCCTGCATACCCGGTCCGCCTTTGGGCCCTTCAAAGCGTATTACAACAACATCGCCGGCGCGTACCTCTCCGCTGAGAATTCCTTCCACGGCCGTATCCTGCGAATCGTATACCCGGGCCGGTCCGGAAAAAGTGAAAATGGATTTATCCACACCGGCGGTCTTTACCACAGCACCGTCTGCAGCCAGGTTCCCGTACAGTACAGCCAGACCGCCGTCCGCGGTGTAGGCGTTTTCAACATTACGGATGCATCCTGTTTTCCGGTCCAGATCGGCCTCTTTATACCGGGTTGACTGCGATCCCATTACAAGGTTTCTTACACCTCCCGGAGCGGCTTTATAGAATTCCCTGGCTGTTTCTTTAACGGAAGGAGAGGCAATATCCCATTCCTCCAATGCCTGGGAAAGGTGCGGATAATCCACCCGGCCTGCGCTGGCGTCAATAAGGGATGCTCTGTTCAGCTCTCCCAGAATTCCCAGAATGCCTCCCGCGCGGTGGACATCTTCAATATGGTAGGAACTGTTGGGAGATACCTTGCACAGACAGGGAACCTTGCGGCTCAGCCTGTCAATATCGTCCAGAGTAAAATCCACATCTCCCGAACGGGCTGCCGCAAGAATATGGAGAATGGTATTGGTTGAACCTCCCATGGCAATGTCGAGCGTCATGGCATTCTCAAAAGCTTTTTTTGAGGCAATGGAACGGGGCAGAACCGAGCTCTCTTCCCTGTTGTAATAACGGTCGCAGAGCTCAACAATTAAATCCGCGGCTTTGTCAAAAAGTCTGGCCCGCTCACTGTGCGTGGCCAGAACCGTGCCGTTTCCCGGCAGACCGAGTCCCAGAGCTTCCACCAGACAGTTCATGGAATTGGCAGTAAACATTCCGCTGCATGAACCGCACGTAGGGCAGGCCGCGGCTTCAGTCTGGTATATTTCATCATCGCTGACGTTCTGATCAGCCGCCATAACCATGGCATCCACCAGATCCAGATTCTTTGTCCTGGTTTTTCCGGCTTCCATGGGACCGCCGGAAACAAACACCGTGGGAATGTTCAGGCGCATGGCCGCCATCAGCATGCCCGGGGTAATTTTATCGCAGTTGGATATACACACCAGGGCGTCGGCGTAGTGGGCATTTACCATGTATTCCACGCTGTCCGCAATAATTTCCCGTGAAGGCAGTGAGTAGAGCATGCCCTCATTGCCCATGGCTATGCCGTCGTCAATTGCAATGGTATTGAATTCCGCGGCAAAACAACCGGCCTCTTCAATCCGTTTTTTGATACGCTGACCGGCATTGTGAAGATGTACGTGGCCTGGAACAAACTGGGTAAAGGAATTCGCGACGGCTATAACAGGTTTGGTCATTTGGGCTTCTGTCATACCGTTGGCCCTCCAGAGCGCGCGTGCTCCCGCCATAAGGCGTCCATTTCTGCTTTTTGAGCTTCTCAGCGGGTAGGCCATGTAAATCTCCTTAACGGTCCGGAGTGCCGGATTTCCGGGTATTATAGACTCTGCAATATTTCCTTTCCAGTGAAAGAGGAAAAATAAAAATCAGGATTCTTCCGTTCTCCATGGAACTTTTTCCTGTTCCAGTTTGCGGATTTTAGGTGCTATGACAGCCTGGCAGTATCCCTGGAAGGGGTTTTTCTGAAAATAGCCGCGGTGGTAATCTTCGGCCGGCCAGAATTGTGTCAGCTGTTCAACAGTGGTAACCGGCGGATTGGAATACCGGCCTGAAGCGGCCAGCTTTTTGATCGAGTCTTCGGCCCTTTCTTTCTGGGAAGGCGTTGTATAGAGAATAATGGAACGGTACTGACTGCCTGTGTCGGCCCCCTGCCGGTTAATGGTTGTCGGATTATGTGCTTTCCAGAACACTTCCAGTATGCCTTCCAGTGAAATTGCGGCGGGGTTGAAAACAATCTCCACCACTTCGGCGTGGCCTGTTTCTCCGCTGCAGACCTGTCTGTAATCAGGGTTCTCCGTATCTCCTCCGGCATAACCAGGTCTGACGGACTCTACTCCGCTTATACGCTGAAAAACAGCTTCCATACACCAGAAACAGCCTCCACCCAGGACAATATTTTCACTTTGCATTTAATTTCCCGCTTTGAGTCGTTGACATAATTCGATATTAATTGTAACACATCTGAAAGTTTTTTTTAGGGAGGTAGTAATGGATAAAAGGATCTATCAGATTGAAGAGAAGGTGCCGTTGAGGCTTTTGGCGCCGTTGAGTTTCCAGCATACGTTTGCCATGTTTGGAGCATCGGTGCTTGTGCCAATTGTAATGGGGATTAGCCCCAGTATTGTTTTGTTTATGAATGGAGTGGGAACACTCCTTTTTATTTATCTGACCAAAGGAAAAGCGCCCGCCTATCTGGGATCCAGTTTTGCCTTCCTGGCTCCGGCCGGAGTTATTATTGCTTCAATGGGGTATCAGTACGCCCTGGGCGGTTTTGTCATAACCGGTCTGTTCGGCTGTATTATTGCATTGATTATTTACCGGTTCGGTACAAAATGGATAGATGTTGTACTTCCGCCCGCGGCCATGGGTGCGGTGGTGGCACTGATAGGACTGGAACTGACCAGGTTAACCGTAACAGGCGGTGCCATAGGTGCCAACCTTATGACCGATACGGCAACTTTAAACGACTGGATTGTTTTCCTGGTAACTCTGGGTGTCGCGGTGATTGGTTCGGTTCTGTTTAAAAAGGTGTTTGCGACAATTCCCATTCTTATTGCCATAGTGGCAGGTTATATAACAGCCGCTTCCCTTGGAATGATTGACTACACAAAACTGGCAGAAGCCCGTCTGTTCACACTTCCGCAGATGCAGTTACCGAAGTTTCAAATGGATGCCATACTGACCATGCTGCCGGCGCTTCTGGTTATTGTTGCCGAACATATCAGTCATCAGAGTGTAACCAGTAATATTGTTGGAAAAGATTTAATAAAAGATCCCGGACTGCACAGAACAATATTCGCGGATAATTTTTCAACCATGCTCTCCGGCTTTGTCGGCGGTGTGCCTACCACCACATACGGTGAAAATATCGGTGTAATGGCCGTAACCGGTGTGTACAGTGTTCAGGTTATCGGCGGCGCGGCGGTTATTTCCATACTTATGGCGTTCATTGGCCATCTTTCAGCTTTAATTCAGACCATACCCGGAAATGTTATCGGCGGGGTAACGTTCCTCCTGTACGGAATGATTGGAGCCTCAGGTATAAGACTGCTTGTGGATAAAAAGGTTGATTACGGAAAATCGAAAAATCTGGTGTTGACTTCAGTTATACTGACAACCGGTTTGAGCGGTTTAAAAGTTAACTTTGCCGGAATAAGTCTGAGCGGAATGGTACTGGCCAGTGTGGTTGCTGTTCTTCTGAGCCTTTTCTTTCATCTTGTTGATAACAGGGGCTGATAATCTGTTCCGGGAAAGGGGCCTGCGGTTCTGCTTAAGAATTGCTGGAGGCCCCTTTTTTATTTTTATGCGATTTTTTGCGGTGCCGTATCCTTCCCAGGAATTCCGCAAAGCGGGCCAGAGAGCCTTCGTACTCCGCGGACACAGTGCGCATTAAGTCCGGAATGGGCAGGGACTGAGGACATTTTTTCAGACAGGCACCGCAGCTGGTGCAGTTCATTGCCAGGCCGCTGCGGCCGGATAATACAGAGCCGACAGTTGATAAATAAAACAGGCGCTGATGCATATTGTGCCGGATTGTTTTCCATTCGTTATACCAGTCAAACACTTCCGGAATGGAAACACCGAAGGGGCAGGGCATACAGTAGCGGCAGGATGTACAGTCAACAGCTCCGGCGGCTTTACAGGCGTCGCGTACCCGGCCTATAAACTGCAGCTCAGCGGCCGAGAACATATCCGGCCGCGCTTTATCGGCAATGGAAAGTGTTTCTTCCAGGTGTTTCTGTTCTGAAAAACCCGAGAGAAGAGTTGTTACTTCCCGGCGGTTCCATACCCATCCCAAAGCCCAGGATGCCGGAGAACGTTCAGGTTTTTCCTGCCATATTTCTCTGGCTGCGGACGGAATACTGGACACCAGTCTGCCTCCCCTGAGGGGCTCCATAACAATAACACCCAGATTCCGCGAGAACGCGTACTCCAGTCCGGCCGTGCCTGCCTGACGCCTCTCGTCAAGCAGATTGTACTGAATCTGGCAGAAATCCCATTCACCTTCATCTACTACCCGGAGGAAATCTTCCGGAGTGCCGTGCCATGAGAATCCGGCATTCAGTATTCTGCCGGACTTTTTTTCCGCGGCCAGGAATTCCCGGACATCCTTCTCAACCAGGGAATTCCATGTTGAACCGGTTATATTATGGATAAGGTAATAGTCAATATGGTCTGTCTGAAGACGGGAGAGCTGGCGGCTGAGCATCTTTTCCATATCGGCCCGTTTCGGCGTAATCCAGTGGGGCAGTTTGGTGGCTAAAGCTACAGTGCTGCGGAGCTTCCTTTCAGAGAGAAACTTTCCCAAATACGGTTCGGACTGTCCGTTCAGGTAGGGATAGGCTGTATCAAGGTAATTGACACCGCCTTCCAGCGCTTTTTCCAGCAGCCTGTCCGAGGCGTCTTTATCGATACGTCCCATTCTTACAGGCAGGCGCATTACTCCAAAGCCCAGAATGGAGAGAGGACGGCGGCTTTCCGGCATTGTTCTGTACTGCACAGCTGAAGTGTAGCATGGAAAAAAATGACGGGTAATTGTTTTTTTCAGTTTTGTAATTACCGGAGAATCACTATACAATACATCTATGTCTGACACCTCTTCGTTTATAGTGGGCCATGCCAATATGGATTTGGACTGTCTGGGCTCTATGGCGCTGGCCTCCGTACTCTTTCCGGAATGCCGGCCGGTACGCAGCCGTCTGGCTCATCCTGCTGTACGGGAAGCCATAACGCTCTATGAAGATGAGCTTCCCCTTTTATCTCTGAAGGATATAAAGGGCATCGTTCCTGATCGCGTTGTTGTAGTGGATACCCGTTCGCGCGGCAGAATCCGGGAATTCCTGGATGCCGCAGGCGGTTTTCCTGTTTCCATTGAAATTTACGATCACCACAGCAATGAGGAAACCGACATACCAGGCGCCCGGCTTGTGGAGAATTTCTACGGCGCCCAGTCTTCCGCCATGGCCCTGATGTGCCGTGATAATAATTTGCGGGTGGAACAGGCCATTGCCACTCTGGCGCTGGCGGGGATCTATGCGGATACAGGGAACTTTACACACAACTCCACTACCGCGCATGATTTTGAGGCTGTCAGCTGGCTTATGCAGCAGGGAGCTTCTCTGAAAATGGTGCGGCGTCTGCTCCGTCCTTTAAGAGAACCCTTTCAGCTTGATCTTTTTCACCGTATTCTGGGTAACCTTACCTGGAGACGTTTTCACGGTCATGAGGTGGGACTTTCCCGGGTCAGTATTTCGCATCAGACTTCCGGGGTTGCGGAAGTTGTGGATCAGGTTTTCAGTTCCGAGCCTCTGGACGGACTGCTGGTTCTTGTGGATATTGAGGATAAACAGCATCATCTGCTTATCGGGCGCAGCCGGAAAGACAAGTTTAACCTGCTGGATATACTGGCAGTTTTTAACGGACACGGCCATGTGGGCGCTGCCTCCGCTCTTATTAAAGAGGGGGGAGATATATGGCTCCAGCTGCTCATGCAGCTGGAAACGGTTCCCGGAGATGCCGTTACGGCTTCTGAACTGATGACAAAAGATGTTAAAACGCTGCAGCTGAACATGCCGGTAATGGAAGCTTCAATGTTTTTTGAGCAGACCGGATTTACCGGAGCACCGGTTGTGGATAAAGCCGGTGAGCTTGTCGGTATGTTTTCTTTGAAGGATGTCAGTAAGGCACGTAAGAGTTCGGCCATGCATGCTCCGGTCAGCGCCTATATGACACGGCGAATTATTTCCTGCGCTCCCGGCGATACAATACGAGAGATGGAGCGGCTTATGATGACACATAATGTCGGTCATCTGCCGGTGATGGACGGCCGCCGGATTCTGGGTCTTATAACCCGGGGTGATTATAAAAAATATTACAGCTGATCCTTCTTTTTGCGGCGGCCGGCTGTTTCCATAAATGCTATGGCCGCAGGAATAAAAACAATTGTTCCCAGCATTGTGGAAAACAATGTTCCCGCGACAAGGTAGCCGAAGTAGACAATAGGTTTAAAACTGGCCACAAAGAGCATCATAAGGCCGGCAACCAGAGCCAGAGTTGTCAGCACTATGGGCCGGCCGGTAATTTTCAGGGAATTGTGCAGGGCAAGCGGCCATGGGTTTGTCCGGCGCTGGCTGCGGTACTGCAGAATAAAATGGACCGCGTCATCCAGGCCGACGCCTACGGTAACATTAGTAACCAGTATAGTGGTTATGTCCAGAGGAATCCCCGAAAGGTAAAGACTCAGATAGTACCAGCAAATACCGCTGATAAGAGGGAACAGGGCAACAATACTGAACGATATTGAGCGGAAAAAGACGGCCGTAACGATCATGCCCAGAATTAGGGATATTAACATGGAACGCGTCTGATTACGGTTTATAACCCGGGAAGAGTCCATAAAGAGCAGTGTGTTGCCCCAGAGATACGACTCCATTTCTGAACCAATTGTTTGTTCCAGCTCATTCCGGACAAACTTCAGAAAGACGCGCAGGTCATCTTCATTCATCAGTGTGAATGTCTCGGGTTCCGCCAGCTTCAGGTAAATGGTAATACGGCTGCCGTCTTCACTTATAATGGAAGATTCCTGTCCTACCGAAAATTTGTCAGCCGGAATAAGTTTGAAGTAACGGCTCAGAAGCAGTATCAGTCCCCGGGATTGGGGAACTTCCTCTGTACCGTTCACGGTTTTGTTCATGGCTTTCAGTATGGTCAGGAAAGATAAATTGTTGGTTACTGCCGGATGGCTGTTAAGAACCGACTCCAGCTTGTCAACCTTTCTGAGAACTTCAGGTGTAAGGAAATAGTTTTTCTCGTTATTGGGGGCACTCAGGGTAATGTTAAATGTCTGGGAGCCTCCGCTGTAATGGTTTATAAAACGGGTGTCGGAAATAAGCCGCTCAGTGGAAGGAAAATAGGAATAATAATCTGACTGATGCCGGATAGCAGGATGCACCAGGAAATAACTGATTATAAGCATCAGAAAAACAGCCGCGACAATGTATCTGTTTTTGGCAGATCCGTTTCCAAGCCATGTAACAATGCGGGTCAGCCGGCCTTTACTTATTTTTTCATGACGCGGCTTTCGGGGCGGGGGAAGAATATTAAGCATGGCGGGAAGAAAAAACAGGGCAAGAAGGCCGCAGAAAAAAATGCCCAGACTGCCGGCCAGGCCGAATTCCCTCAGCGGCTGCAGATCGGTTGCCAGCAGACTTATAAAGCAGATCATTGTGGTCAGGGCCGATACAACAACAGTGCGAAAGACATGCTCTACCGAATCTGCCAGCCATTGTACTTTGTCAGGGCCTTCTTTCGGGGCGTTCCTGTAGTATTCATTGAGTATGTGAATGGTGTAAGAGCTGCCTATTGTCAGAATAAGCGAGGGAATTATAACACTGATAACGGTAATGGGATAATCCATTAAAGCCATCAGCCCCACTGTCCATATGGCGCCGACTGCAACAACAGCAATAGGCAGCAGCACTGAGCGGATAGAGCGGAAGCTCAGCCAGAAAATAATCAGCATGGCAACTAAAGCCAGTACAAGTAAAATGGAAAAGTCCTTACCCAGCAGATAGGCCACTCTTTCACGGAATGGGTGTTCTCCGGTGTAATAGACTGTGGTAATTTTTTCCAGAGGAACAATGGCTTCCTGAAAAGCTCTGGTCAGTTCCATAAAATCGGCATCGGAAGAAGTTATAAAAAGTGCTGTAAGTATTTTTCCGTTTTCCGCGGAAACAAAACTGTTGGAAAGAGAGGGGTTTTCAACCCGTTGCCGGAACAGCGCCAGGCTTTCCGCGTCTGTTGGTACACGTCCGCCGGGAGAGAGGGTTCCCGGAATAATCCGTTTATTTTTATGCTCAAAAAATATAAAGTTGAACGGATCCATTCCGGATTCTACCCCGGGAATTGTCATAACCCTGTCAATGGTCTGCTGGAAAACCTGAAGAACTTCCATGCCGGGAAATTCATCCTGGGCAATGGTGAGGATAAGATAGTTGGAGTCTTCGTTTTGTACACCCAGATCCTCGCGTATCCTGTTAATTCTCCGGGACTTCTGGGGCATAAGGGTATTGATGTTGGTATCCGTTCGTACTTTTAGGGCCTGAAAGCCCAGAACTACGGTAAGTACGGCAATGACAACAATAATGGGTACTGAAAAACGGAGAGAATTCTTAATAAACTGATTCATTGTGTTGTGTAACTCAGGGAATAGAATATTGGGGTTTTCAGAAGGATAACCGGCAGTACGGGCACCTTATAGCGGACAGTATGGCCGTCCACACGGGTACCCCCGCTTTGCCCGGTAATTTTTCCGTCTACCC
>PDRU01000156.1 GCA_002748225.1 Spirochaetales bacterium
ATCAATTAAGAATCGGAAGATCTTCCCAAACGACAATTCGGTGTTTAAGATTATCTATCTGGCTATTGAGCAGGCCTCCCGAAAATGGAGTATGCCTATCCGGGAATGGAAGCCTGCCATGAATCGCTTCGCCCTGGAATATGAGGGGCGATTTAACTTATGAATCAGAGCTTTACACAGAAAACTTTACAGGCTCCCTATTTTGTCTCTTACTATTGTTAGGTAATTAATTTAACATTTAAAAACTTATGCAAGTAGCACCACTTGTAGCACCAAAAATAGCACCAATTATATAAAATAACGGTGCCGATAACGCTATATAGACCATTCTGCACAGACAGATGCGCTATATATAGTGTATAGCACACTTTTCGTCATTTTCCCAAGCTCGTGACGTGGGTTCGATTCCCATCAGGCGCTATCATTCCAAATAAATAAAAAGGCAGCCGGGACCGGCTGCCTTTATTATTAACCAGTTATTCCCGTTTCGGGAATAGTTTTACTTACCCTTAATAAAGTCGGGCAGTGTACCGGTTGCCGCGAACTGACCGGCAATGTAACCGTTCGCGCAGCAGTCGGCAACAGCGTTGGAACCCAGACGGTTGGAACCGTGGATACCACCAGTAATTTCACCAACAGCCGTACCTCGGTGTTCGGGGTAATATTCAGTCCGCCCATGGTGTGGTGCACGGAAGGCCACTGAGGAATGGCGTAGTAAGGTCCGCGTTCCATGGTCATCATAATGCCCTTGTCAACCCGCTTGCCGAAGTCCGGATCGCTTCCGTTCCTGACATATCCGTTGTGCTGGTCAATGGTAGCAACCAGATTTTCGGGAGGAATGGAAACAGACTGATCATCATAGGTCCGCTTGTTGATCTCTGCCGCCAGCTCTTCAAGAGTATCGGCAACAAAGATTCTGTCAGCGGCCATTCCGCTTTCAAGCTGTTCGGCAGAAACGAAACCGCCCTTTTCAACAATGTCCGCATTCATAATGCAGAACGTGGGGAATCCGCCGGAATTCTTGGCAGCGTTGGAACAGACATCCCGTCTTTCACCTTCGTTTACATAGCGCTGTCCCTTGTAATCAACATAGACAACACCGGAACTGGGGCCGGAGAAGGGAATAACAGCCCATGAATCCAGAGTTCCGCCGTTCGGATTGGCAAAAGGATAGAGCTGAATATAGCTCATGTGCATGGTTTCCGCACCAACGGCCTGAGCCTGGATAATACATTCACCTGTGGCGCCTACATGGTTTGTTGTGGGCAGTTCTTTTGTCAGCATGGGAACAAAACGTGAACGGAAATCCACATTGGCACTGTATCCGCCTGAGGCAAGAATAACCATTTTGGAAGCCTTCATGGTTTTGAAGCCGTCTTTGGTTTCAACACCAACACCGACAACACGGCCGGAGAGAGGTTTCTCACGGTAAATGGTTACAACTTTGTTGTTGAGCCTTACGTCAACACCGGCTTCTTTAACCATCTTTTTCTGTACCTGAACAATGTCCGAACCCTGACCATGAATGGTGGTGTAGGTTCTGTAGCCGTAATGTCCGCCGGGACGGGTCAGTGTTTTACGTACTTCCAGTCCGTTATCCAGAAGCATGTCCAGATAGAAAGGAGAACCGTAAACAACGTTTTTAACCAGGGCTTCATCACCAAAATAGTCGCCGCCCTTCAGGGTGTCTTCAATATGTTTTTCCGCGGTGTCGGGAGGAAGGTTCATTTCTTCCTGGAATTTCTTAGCCAGCTGGCTGGTATAAGCCGCGTATACACCGCCGTTGATCTGGGAGTTTCCGCCGACAAAGGGCATTTTTTCAAGAAGAACAACATCTTCAGCCCCGTTCACTTTGGCGCTGTGAGCCGCTGCCAGACCGGCAAAACCGCCGCCGACAACAATAATGTCATGAGTTTCGTCCCATTTTGACGGAGGAGTACTGCTGTAATCTTTATCTGCAGCTGCCGTTTCACCCGACCCGGCCAGCTTAAATTCATCAGGATTACCGCCGGCTTCAGCAATGGCTGCAACAACCGCGGCAAGAACACCTTCACTGGTTACAGTAGCACCGGAAACGGCATCAACCGAGACACTCTGCTGCTTTATAATTTCAGCCGGAAGGGTGTTAATAACCGCATCGTATATTCCCGGCGTCTCATCGTTCTTTTTAATCTGAACATCTTCAATTCTGTCTTTGGAAAGTTTAACTTCCACAATCAGATCGCCGTGCATTCCCTTCACCGTCTGGGTGTAGGTACCCGCTTTCATTTCCGTTACAACACGCTTTTCAGCTGCAGCTGGTGCTTTTCCGGAATCACCGTTAGAACACGAACCAAGAATTAACAAAGCTGCAGCAAGCAGCAGTATAATTCCCCGCTTGGTATTCATAGAAACCTCCTTAAAACAATAAGAACTACATTAAGTATAAATATACTTAATGTAGTTCTTATATCACTGGTCCTGAAGAGTGTCAATGTTCAGAGACCTCAAAAGTTTCTATTTGTTAATTACGTTTGTACTCCCTTATTTCCTTCCGCATACGCTCGGCCAGAGAGGCAATGGGCACACGCACCTGCTCCATGGAATCGCGGAAACGCAAGGTAACCGTATTGTCCTTCATGGTGTCGTAATCCGGAGCAATATCCGGATGGAAATGAAGCACCGTCCGCACATCGGGCCGGCCATTCTTGTCCTCGCCGATTGTTTCTTCATGGTAGGCGTCCATCAGGGTAACCAGAACACTCCGGGTGAGCCCTGAAGAGGTTTCCACCACCCAGGGAATGTAGCGGCTGTTGTCTGCGGGATCCAGATAGTTAATTTCCTTGCCACAGTACTCACCGTGGCGCTTCAGATCGAAGTCTGTACGCGAATGAATACCCTCCAGCTCCTGCCAGCCGAAGGGGTACTGATACTCAATATCGTAGGCGTCCCGGGCATAGTGCGCCAGTTCATCCGGCCCGTGCTGATGAAAACGCAGCCTCTCCTTCTTAATACCCAGCCGCTCCACATACCAGGCCATCCGCCTGGCCTTCCACTCTTCAAATGCCTCATCGGCGCCGTCGGGCCGTACAAAGTACTGCATTTCCATCTGCTCAAATTCGCAGGTGCGGAAAATAAAGTTTTTAGTGGTAATTTCGTTCCGGAAGGCCTTTCCCACCTGGGCAATGCCGAAAGGAACCTTCACCCGGCCGGTATCCACTACATTTTTGAAGTTCACAAAAATACCCTGGGCGGTTTCCGGACGCAGGTATATCAAACTTCCCGAATCGGCCACCGGGCCCATGTGTGTTGTGAACATCAGATTAAACTGCCGGGCCTCGGTCAGCTCGCCGCCGCATTCCGGGCAGGAACCGTCGCTTATGCCCTTTTCTTCCCACAAACCTTCCAGATGATCTTCCCGGAAGCGGGTTTTACACTTTTTGCAGTCCACAAGGGGATCGGAAAAGTTTTCCACATGCCCC
>PDRU01000164.1 GCA_002748225.1 Spirochaetales bacterium
GATCGGGGGCTTTACGCGCCGTATCCGGGCCGCTGGGAAAAGCGTCTGGAAAAACAGCTTTTCCGCCTGTTCCCCGGCTATTCACACGTTAGTTTTTTTGCCTCGGAAGAACGGGCTCTGGCACTGCTGCCTCCGGGCGAACAGCCGCTTGATCCTCTGGATTTACCGGGCGGCGGCCCGGGGAATACGGCAGCGGCAAGCGGGGCTGATGGAGCAGAACCCCGGCGGCTCAGCGGTGCCCTCTGGGGACGTCCTCTGCTGCCCGGACATCCGGTTGCCGAAATGTGTTTTCCCATTTTGCCGCTCAGCGGATTAGGCGGAGTTCAGCCGGTGCTTTTTTCGGATAATTATTCTGAGCTGCCGCCTTCCGACCTTGTTTCTCCATTGCTGCTGGCGGCTCTTACACGGGTATCTCTGATACTTGGTTCCATGCAGGAAGAAGAACAGGAAGCCCTCAGACAGACAGCGCCCCCTGTATCAGACAGCGGAGCCGTAAATAATCATTCAAAAGAGCGAAAAACTCGAATTTCTCTTTTCTGTGCCGATATTTGGGACAAGAGAGGCCCCTACATGCTGTTTCGGGGAGATGAGCAGGCATACTCGGAATATTTTGAATTGATGTTTTCCAGGCGTGTTCTGATAGCTCCCGGGCTAAAGCGGCCTTCCATTTTTCCGGCTTCGGCTGCAGAAAAAGAACTGAGGCTGCTGTGCTTCGGAGAGAGGATGCAATGAATCTAGATGAAGCCATACCAGTATTTTTTCGATTGTTTTTTGCCTTTCTGGCAGCTTTCCCGGCTATAGCACTGTGGTCAAAGGTGCGTGACGCCGCCTGGATGTGTATGGTTCTGGCTGCTTTGTTTGCGTTTATTGATGCTGTCTATGCTCTGCTGGTTATGATAGGTCTGGCCACATATTCATTACCATTTCTTTCTGCTTTTCCGCTGCTGAAAACCCTTCTTGGTATTTTTCCTTCACTTTTTCTGGCTATGGGCTTCCTGTCCTTTCTGAATCACCGCCGCCGGTATTGACCAAAATGCCGGATTCGGCAATGATGTACCGCCACGATAGTCCCTGGAGTGTTCCTCCAGAAGGAAATTGGCAGCCTTACTGTATTTAGCCGCGGTGCTGCTGTCGCTTTCCATACAACGATATGAAAAGAATCCGAGGTGGATTGGAAATGAAAACTGTATATGTCAAACCCGCCGATGTGGACCGTAAATGGTTTGTCATTGACGCGGCCGGCAAGAGTCTGGGCCGTGTGGCTGTGAAAGCTGCCTACATTGCCAGGGGTAAACACAAACCCTTTTTTGTCCCTTACCATGAAATTGGGGACTACGTTATTATTGTGAATGCCGAAAAAGCCAAACTGACCGGTAAAAAAAGTCAGGATAAAATGTACTACCGGCATTCCGGTTATCTGGGCGGACTCAAGGCTGAAAATTACGAAACGCTGGTGGCCCGGAAACCGACAATGCCCATGGAAAAAGCTGTTCGGGGTATGCTTCCCCGGGGACCTCTCGGGAACAAGCTCTACCGGAATGTGAAGATTTATGCTGGTGAGGCTCATCCCCATGCAGCCCAGCAGCCCGAAGTACTGGAACTCTAGGAGATAAGTTGTGATTAAGATTTTATCTAACGGCACAGGCCGCCGTAAAACTTCTGTTGCCCGTGTGTACATACGGGAAGGCGCGCCCGGCATTAAAGTGAACGGCCGCAGCCTCGAAGAGTATTTTCCGGTTGATAACCTGAGAACCTTGATTAAACAGCCTCTTGCCGCTACTTCCAATGAAGAGAAGCTGAACATTCTTGTTACTGTCCGCGGCGGAGGTATAAACGGTCAGGCCGGTGCTGTGCGCCACGGTATTGCCCGTGCTCTGGTTGCGCTGGATGAAACCAACCGTCCGGCTCTGAAGGCAAACGGATTCCTGACCCGCGACTCCAGAATGGTGGAACGTAAGAAATATGGCCGGCCCGGAGCCCGCAAAAAATTCCAGTTCTCGAAACGTTAAAATCAGCGAACTGCGTCAGGAGGGAGCCGAGGGGAGAACACTGCGTGTTCTTCTGGACGACGGCTCCCTTTTTCTTTTTTCAGCTGA
>PDRU01000167.1 GCA_002748225.1 Spirochaetales bacterium
GTTTCATCAATTTCCCCGGCAATATCGGTATCATCCCAATCATCCATTTCATTCGGATTCTCAAGATTTACAGTTTCATCAATATCAGATATATCCGGGGAATTTTCCGCATGGCTGCTCAGAAAAGCATCCATTTCACTGACCCCTTCAGCGCCTCTGGCCAGCATATCTTCAATATCAGGTATGTTCGTTGTCTCAGGCGGAAGAACATCTTCCAGCTTTTCCCCGCGCTCAGCCAGAAGGCGGGGCTCATTTCCAAGAGCATTAATTTGAGTTTTCAGGGCATCCAGTACTTCGCGGCTCGGCATTCGTCCTTGATCCTATGCTTTCTATTATATTCGGAGCAAATGCACTCCGGATGAAGCAGTAGTTAACTCCTCTTCCATTCTATCCGAATATAGATAAAGAGGGGAGGGAAAACCTTGAAAGCCGCAGGACATGTTTTAAGGATACTTCTCTGGACTCTGATATCCGTATCTGCCGCCGCTGCGTCTCTGGATACAGAAATCCATCACCATATCCTGAACACACAGCAGGCAGAAGCTCCGTTTGTAACCGAAGGCACTGTAACATTCAGTTTTCAGGGTGCAGAAAATACTCAAGTTGTCTCTCTGACCCTTGAACATGAAAATTACCGGAAATTCCATACTTTTGAACGTAACCCTTTCGGTATTTTTATGCTGACTTTGCCAGTTCCTGAAAATCAGAATACTATACGATACCGGCTGATTGTCGACGGCCTCTGGACAGTGGACCCGAATGCCCCGACAGAAAGGGACAACCGGGGAATCAATCTTTCCACTGTAAGTATTTCGCAGATTAACAACGCTCCAAAACCCGGAGTGTACCGCCAGAAGAATGGAATGACCCGTTTTGTATATCAGGGAATGCCCGGCTCCAGAGTTGCCATTATTGGCGACTTTAACCAGTGGGATCCGTATCTGACAGCCCTGGAAGAATCCAGACCTGGATTCTTTGAAATAAAAATCCAGCTGCCGCCGGGAAAACATTACTACCGCTATGTGGTGAACGGTCATGAAACTATAGATCCGGCAAATCCGCAGAAAGCCCGAAACGGCTGGGGAAAAGATTCATCTTTCATTTCTGAAAACTAATAAAAATGATGCTTCCCTTACTCTGAAAATTACACCACAATATCAATATGAAAGTTGACGATTTCAAAGACATGCTGAAACAAATGCATGCTAATCTTGACGGCTGCTATGACTTTACACCGGACAATGTTTATCAGCCGGGAAACGCGGCCAACAGGGAAATTATCGGGAAACTGATGGATTCCCTGATGGAACCAGAAAGCCATATCGATAACGCACAGGCATTACAAAAACTCTACGAAAAATGCAGGCAGGGGGAATCCTGTCTGATTCTGGCAGAACATTACAGCAACTTTGACTACCCGGTAATTTTCCGGCTGGTGGAAAAAACCCCGGGCCTGGGAAAAGACGTCGCTGAATCCATGCTGCCTATACGGGGGATGAAACTCAGTGAGTCTACTCATGTAACCGCCGCTTTTTCACATTCTTTCGATACAATTGTCATCTACCCCAGCCGGACCCTGGACGCCATTTCCGATCCGGAGAAACTGGCTGAAGCCCGGAAAGTCAGTTTACCCATCAATCATGCAGCCATTAAGGAAATGATTGAACATAAGCACCATGGCCGGATTATAATGGTATTCCCCTCAGGCACGCGCTACCGATCCTGGGTGCCCGATTCCCGTAAAGGAGTCCGGGAAATCCATTCCTACCTGAAAACTTTCGACAACGTTGTCTTTATAGCCATTAACGGCAACACCCTTCCCCCGAACAGATCCGAAGACATGACTAAAGATGAAACCGTACGGGATCTTATGGTTCTAACCTGCTCGGATATTATCAGCGGAAGAGATTACAGGAAACAGAAAGAAACCACCGCTCCCGAAGGCGCAGACCCCAGACAGCACGTTGTTGACTGTGTCATGAACGATCTGCTGTCCCTGCATAACAAGGTGGAACCGCTGCGGCTGAAGGAAAAAGCAGAACGCCACTCAAACCAAT
>PDRU01000182.1 GCA_002748225.1 Spirochaetales bacterium
CGTGCTTCTCTTTTATTCCTTTCTGTAAGAGTATATAATTGTTTTATGAGCGAAAAAATTATTCTGAGAGCAGAAGACCTTGACGGCTATTTGACGGAGTCGGACCGGGAGAATATTGCCCGCATGCATGAATATTACGAGCAGGCAATGGCATCTTTCCGTAATTTGGAAGCGGGGGAATCGAATCCTTCTTTGATCAGCAAAGAAACCGACAAGATAATTGGTTATTACGAGACGATGGGAGACTGGATGCAGCAGATTGTGGCCAGTGAGCCTGATGTGCATGTGTACAGTTTTGAAACGCCTTCCACTATGCACGGCGAAGTGAGCCGTCTTATTGCCAAACTGAGGGATGCCCGGACGGGGAATGATGAGTTTGTTTACTATATTCAGCGGGCTTATGAGCTGCTTTTTAATCTGGCCTGGGGGGCTGCCGCGCAGAAAAACAAGAATCATCTGGTGGTAAAGACTCCGGTTACTCTACCGGTTCAGAATTACGCGGTGCATAAAATTCCCGATGTGGATGAATTGATTAACGATACGGTTATGTGTGTTATGCTCCGGGGAGCGCTTCTTCCTTCCATGATTCTCAGCAAGGAAATTCAGGAGTACAGTACAACCGGTCAGGTAACGCCCTTTGCCCTGTTCCGCATATGCCGGGACGATTCCAAAATGAAGGACAACATGGAATATGTTCTTGATCTGGATATGTCGTATTTTAATCTGGAAGCTCTGGACGGCAAGCATCTGGTTTTTGCCGATCCCATGAACGCGACGGGCGGGAGTCTGGTAACTATTGTTAAATATCTGCTGGATAAAGGTGTGCGTCCAAAGTCCATTAAGGCCTTGAATGTTATTGCGGCTCTGCAGGGTGCTCTGCAGATTGTCCGCTCCATTGACAATATTCAGATTTACACTCTGTGGATGGATCCGATTCTGAATGATTCCGCCTATATTCTGCCCGGTCTGGGCGATGCGGGCGACCGGATTAACGGCTGTGACGGTGAATATCCGCGCAGTATGATTCAGCTGGTGGCCGACTACGGGGCGAACATGGCCTCTCTTTACCGATCTCAGGTGAGGGCGGTGGAAAAGACGGTTCTGGGCGGATGATTTCTTTTCGGCCTGCCGCGGCGGCGGTTTCAGCGGGGGCTGTTCTGTGTGCTGCGCTTTTATGCAGCGGCTGCCGTACATGGTCGGCACGGGAAGAACGGGCGGCCGAAGCGTTTAATCAGGCTAACAGCCTCCGGGAACAGGGGCAGAACGAAGAAGCTGTTGAATTGTATCAGAAAGCGCTGCAGGCCGAGCCCCATTACCATGCCGCCTCTTTTAATCTGGCCCTGCTGCTCACGGAGCTGGGGGAAGGAGAGCAGGCGCTGGAAATTCTGGAAGAACTGCGCAGTGAAGATCCGGAAAATCTGACAATTCTGCGCGCCATGGCCTGGACGGCCCGGCAGGCCGGCCGTACGGAACAGGCAGAAGAATACTATCTGGAAGCACTGAATATTTTCCGCGCGGATACTCTGGCGCTGAAAGGTTTGGCTGAATTGTATGAGCAGCTGGGCCGTCTGGACGAAGCGGTTGCCCGCCGCCGTTTTCTGCTGAAGATTGAAAAGAACGCGGAAAACCGCCTGGCCCTGGCGGACAGCCTGCGGAGTTCTGATCAGAATACGGAAGCTTTGGCCATTTACCGCCGCGTGCTGGTTGGGAATTCTGATAATGCCGCGGCTCTGGAAGGCTGCGCGTACGCGGCCGAAAAGGAAGGTTTTCCGGAAGAGGCTGTTTCCTGTTTTCAGCGTCTGGCGGAACTGGGCGCTGAAGGTTCGGAAGAATTTCAATGGCACTTGGGGCGGATACTGCTGACGCAGACCGGTCAGTACCAGGGCGGGCTTTCCGCGGTTAAGGCGGCGCTTGAGGGCGGATTCAGCGATGAAGATGCTTTCGCTGAGCTTAAAGAAGCGGCCCCTGCCGATGTTCTTGCGGATTTAAAGCGGATTCTTTCTGAAACAGCCGCGCCGGCAAAGCGCTGAATAGCAGCGTATAGCCGGC
>PDRU01000183.1 GCA_002748225.1 Spirochaetales bacterium
TCCATGCCCCAGTACGGCATTGAACTGCTGGATGTGGTAATACGGCAAATCCGCTATTCGGACGATCTGACACAGTCGGTGTACGACCGGATGATCAGTGAACGCAAAAAAGTGGCCACTGGATACCGCTCCGACGGAAACGGTCTTAAAGCCGAATGGCTGGGCCGTCTGAACAGGGACCGCGACATTAAACTCTCCGAAGCCGACAGGGAAGCCGCGCTTATCCGGGCTGACGGCGACGCCCAGGCCGCGCGTATCTATGCCAGAGCCTACAACGAATCTCCCGAGTTCTACAGCTTCTGGAAAGCCCTGGAATCCTATAAAAAAACACTGCCGGGTCAGGAAAAAATACTCAGCACCGATATGGACTTTTTCCGATACCTGTACAAAACCGAATAATATTCTGAACCTGAGCCCTGATCCGCGGCCGGCACATCCGCCGGCCCGGATTGTCCGGGCATAAAACGACTATGGATAATCACACCCAGAAACAGCTTGATCTGGCCTCCCGTTCCACAATGTTTATCTACGCGCTTACCTCGGTGGCCCTGCCGGTCAGTCTGCTGGATATTACCCGGGAACTGAACCTCAGTCTGACACAGGCAGGAGCCCTGAGTTTTGCCGGATCCATAATGCAGTTTGCAGGTCTTCTGGCGGCCATCCCCATAGCGGGACTGATTGGAAAGATCCGTCCTCTCCGCTGGAGTCTGTGGGTTATGGCTGCCGGAGTAGCCGCATTCACACGGGCCCATTCCTTTACCGCTGCCCTGGCCGCTGTTCTGGTGGTTGTTTCCGGAGAAGCCATTATTGAAGGTCTTATTACTCCGCTGGTGGAAGACATTCATCCCGGCGATGACGGTTCCAGGCAGGCTTTACTCCACGCGTTCTGGCCTGCCGGCATTATATGCGGCACCCTGGTTATAGGAGAGCTGCTCTCCCGGGGCGTTTCCTGGCGGGTAATATTTCTGGGACTGGCCGCGGCCGGAGCGTCAGTGAGCATTATTTATCCCCGCCGGAACCGGGCCAGCCTGCCCCGCTCCCGGGCCGATTTTTCCCATGCCGGTGAAATTTTTACCCGGCCGCTGTTCTGGCTGATGACGCTGGGACTTTTTCTGGCCGGCGGAGCGGAGGGCGGTATTACCTACTGGAGCGCCAGCTACATCCGGCTGGAATTTTCTTCGCAGCCCCGGGCGGGAGGAATGGGCACCGCCTTTTTTGCCGCGGGAATGGCGGCCGGGCGCATTCTGACCAGCCGGCTGGCCCCCCGCACCGGACTCAAACCCATTCTGCTTACCGGCAGCGGACTGGGCATACTCTCCGGACTGGGACTGGCCGCGGTACATAATTTAACCTTTCTGTATTTTCTGCTCTTCCTGACAGGATTTTCACTGGCCCCCCTGTGGCCCACCCTCCAGACCCATTCAGTCAGGCGGCTCAATGCCGACCCCACCATGGTTATGGTTTTCCTCTCCTGTACCGGCGTTCTGGGCTTCAGCGGCATTAATCTTATTATGGGAATAATTGGCGATGCCGCCGGTCTGCGCGCCAGCTTTTTTGCGGCTCCCGGGATGCTGCTCCTCCTGCTTTGTATTCTGATTGTTGAAAAAAAGCTGTGAATGAACTCTCATTTTTTCCTTGACAGCTGAATTAAGCGGCCTGATAATGAGAGGTGATTCAGTTCTTATACAGATACTGTTCACAACTCATAAGGAGGAATAAATGAAAAAATGGTTTATCGTCCTGTTTGTTCTGTCTTCAGCTTTTACGCTGATGGCCAACGGATCCGATGAAGGCGGCGCCAAACCCATTAAGCTTGGCGGAGTCTGGCCCCTTGCCGACATAACCGGAGAACAGGCCAGCAAAGCTGCTCAAATGGCTGTTGAAGAAATCAACGCGGCCGGAGGTGTACTGGGACGCCCTCTGGAACTGACTATTATCGACAGTGAATTCAAACCGGAAAAAGGAGCCGCGGCACTCGAACGCCTGGCAACTGTCAACCAGGTGGATATTTTTGTGGGCGGAATGTCATCTGAAGAGGCCATGGGGCCAGACGCGCCCTGGTATTTCCATCTTCATCCGTGGGACTACAACCAGGGAGCCAGCTATGTGGAAGGCTGGAAGGCACTGGGAACAAAATATCCCCAGATCAAAACAAAAAAATGGTTCCTGGCCTATGAGGACAGTCCCTTCGGAAGTGCTTCTTTTGATGCGTCGCACGCCCTGTTTGCCGATATGGGAGACTTTGATGGCGACTCCTTTACCAGCGCGGCCAAGGGCGGCGGTGACTACACCGCAGTTCTGGAAACAGCCAAGGCCTCCAATCCCGACATTTTCCTCTGGGCCGGTTTTGGCGCGGACGCCCTGCCCCTGATGGAGCAGTCCAAATCCATAGGATTTGCGCCGCCCCTGTTTGTAGGAGCCCCTCCGGGATGGCCTTCCGACTTCGGCGAATCTGAACTGGCTGAAGGG
>PDRU01000184.1 GCA_002748225.1 Spirochaetales bacterium
AAACAGCAGCTATCTTTCCGAGCAGCGGCTGCTGATGCTGATAATTCTATTATTTACCATTCTTTTTGCCTCTGCGTTACTTTTTGTATTCAGACTCTATAATTCCAACCGCGCTCTGCTGGTCAAGGCAGAACATGACCGCCAGCTTGTTCAGCTTGGTCAGGCCGCGCGCACGCTGGCCCATGAAATTAAAAATCCCCTGAGCGCTCTGAAGATCCAGCGGGATTTACTCAGCAAAAAACTGCCTGATGAACATAAGAGGAACCTGGATGTTATTGACAGGGAGCTGACAAGGCTGAACACCCTTGTAAACCGGGTGGGTGAATTCTTGAGGAATCCAAAGGGAATGCCGGAAGAAATGGAACTCTGTCATTTTATCAGGGAACTGTACGGTGAAAGAACTCATGTAACTGTTCTCTGCCCCGCCGGCAGCGCACTGGTTTATATGGACAAAGAGCGGCTGCATATTATTCTGGATAATCTTGTCAACAACGCCATAGAAAGCGGCGGCAGTGCCGAGATACGAATAACAGACAGTAAAGAAAAGCCCGGCTTCACCGTTGCCGACAACGGAAGCGGAATTGCTGAAGAAATTCGTGAACGGCTCTACGATCCATTCTTTACTACCAGGAACAACGGCTCCGGTCTGGGACTTTCCATTGTTAAACGTCTTGTTGAAGCTGCCGGCGGGAGTATCAGTATTAAAAACCGCAAAAGCGGCGGAGCTCTGGTAACGGTAGAATTGGGAGATAATAATGAGAGTTCTTATAGCTGACGACGAAAAAGCCATAAGAGAATCTATTGCCGAATATCTGGCGCTCGATGCTGTTGAGGTTGAAACCTCTGAAAACGGACTGTCCGCGTTAAGAATGCTGACAGAAGAACTGTTTGACGTACTGGTTCTGGATTTAAAAATGCCGGGGGCCGGCGGAATTGAAGTTTTGAAGCAACTGAAATCAGAAAATATACAGCTTCCGGTTATTATAATTTCCGCTTTCGGCGATGTAAGCGATGCGGTAGAAGCCATGAAGCTTGGAGCGGAAGATTACCTTGTAAAACCTTTCGCGGCCGAAGAACTCAGGCTGAAAATTATGAAGGCCGGCGAAACCCGTAAACTCCGGCAGGAAATACAGCGGCTCAGAAAGGTTAATGACGGCGGGGTAAACTTTGAAAGCGCCAGCAGCTCTGTAAAAAAGATTATCAGCCTGGCAAAGAAAGCGGCTCCCACTCTGTCGAATGTTCTTATTACCGGAGAAAGCGGTACAGGAAAAGAAGTGCTCGCGAAATTCCTGCACAGGAATTCGGACAGGGCCGGCAGTCCCTTTGTTGCCGTTAATATCGGCAGTGTGCCGGGAACACTGCTGGAGAGTGAGCTTTTCGGTTACGAGAAGGGAGCCTTTACCGGAGCTGACAGAATGAAAACCGGACTGTTTGAAGCCGCAGCCGGAGGAACCCTGTTTCTGGATGAAATAGGCGACATGCCTCCTGCTCTCCAGGTAAAACTGCTCCGCGCCATCCAGGACAGAGCTGTACAGAGACTGGGGTCTGTCAGGCAGATAAAACTGGATGTCAGAATTATTGCCGCAACCAACCGCCCTCTTGAGGATAATGTTAAATCAGGGGAATTCCGGGAAGATCTCTATTACAGGCTGAATGTTGTCCGGCTTCACCTGCCGCCGCTTCGTGAAAGAAGGGAGGATATACCCATGCTTTGCGGAACAATTATTAACACGATGAACCGGAAAATGGGCCGCGGCATAAAGGGAATTTCATCTGAGGCCATGGAAGTGCTGAAGGCTTACAATTTTCCCGGGAACATCCGGGAACTGGAGAATCTTATTGAACGGGCATTTATTCTTGCTGACGGAGAAGAGCTTGCCCTTAAAGATTTTGCGCTTCCCGGGCGGCCATCCGCGCGCAGAACCAGAACCGGCACACTCAGGGAAATTGAAAGGGAAGCCATAGCGGAATCTCTTGCCAGATGGGAAGGCCGGCGGATAAAAGCCGCGGAAGAACTGGGAATTGACCG
>PDRU01000169.1 GCA_002748225.1 Spirochaetales bacterium
ACAACAGATTTTGAGTCTGTCGTGTCTACCAATTTCACCACGCCGGCGCAGTGGGAACTGGATGGTATTATAGATGGCACCATGAAGAGGGTCAACTTACAGGACTGCCTCATAGCGAATATTGGTGTATCTGAATTTAGTTGTGCTGTCTGCCGGCAAGTGTGTTTTTTTTGCGGCAGGCAGCGCCGTTCTGGCCGTTCCCTTGTGCGGGGAAGACGCTGCGGCCCTTATGGCATGGCCGCAAACTTCTCTGCCGTAGTACCCATGGCGACGGCATTGTCTTTATAGTTTTGCAGCTCACCGAGCGGCACCTTAATGCCGTCGTTTTCAAGCGCGGTGCAGCCGGAAAAGACGGCTGTAAAATTATTTTTATAATCACACGTGAGTGTTACTCCGGTCAGGCTGCTGCAGCCCTCAAGACAGTGGTCTATGTGGGTCACACTTGAAGGAATGTCCGGAGCCTGTGTCAGCTTATTACAGTCTTTAAAACAGTTGGACATATAGATTACATTTAAAGGAAGCTTTGCGGGCGCCTGTGTCAGGCTGCTGCAGCCGTTAAAACAGCTGCTCATATAGGTTACATTTTCAGGAAGGGCTGGTGCCTGTGTCAGGCTGCTGCAGCCGTGAAAACAGCCGCTTATATAGGTTACATTTTCAGGAATGCCCGGAGCCTGTGTCAGGCTGCTGCAGTTCTTAAAACAGGATCCCATGGTGGTTATACCTGTAGGAATGGCCGGTGCCTGTGTCAGGCTGCTGCAGCCGGAAAAACAGGATTCTATAATGGTTACACTTGCAGGAAGGACTGGTGCCTGCTCCAGGTTGCTGCAGCCGTTAAAACAGGAGCGCATGTCGTCCACCTTATCAGGAATGGCCGGAGCCTGCGTCAGGCTGCTGCATCCCTCAAAACAGGAGGGCATGTCGGTTACATCTGAAGGAATGGCGGGAGCCTGCTCCAGGCTGCTGCAGCCTTTAAAACATTTGTCCATTTTGTTCACCTTAGTAGGAATGGCCGGAGCCTGCTCCAGGCTGCTGCAGAATTCAAAACAGTAGTTCATTGTGGTTACACCTGTAGGAATGGCTTGTACTGATACCAGGTTGTTACAGAATTTAAAACAGTTGTACATACTGTCTAGTCCTTCCACACTGGCCGGCAGTTTCAGGGCAACCTGTTTTTCGGAGTTCCTTTTAAGTATTTCTCCCAAGGGGCTTGCCGAATAATAATTGGGGCCCTCCAGGTCAGCAGCCTCAAGGCCGGTTACCTCAATGTAGTAGGGGCCGCCATCGGGCTTTTCCTGAAGGTAGGCATTCAGTGTTGCTCCGTCTTCACCGAAGGCCACCTTGGTATAGGACGGACCTTCCGCCGGAGTTAGACCCGCATTGGGACAGCTGGTTAGAAGGGTTATGAAAAGCATGGCGGTAAGGAAGATCCCTCCTATGAAGGTATACAGGGCTTTTCTGGTTCTTTTGCGCTGTGTTTCATTTTTTCCTCCTGCTGTTCAGTATATAAGCGGAAATAAAAAAAAGCCATTTTTTTTGAAAACAACCCGCGCGGCCTTGATTCAGACTTTCATGAAGGAAAGAGGCGGGCGGAAGAATGGCCCCCTGCCGGCCGGGAGCTCCCTGCTCCGGCCGGCTAAGGGGCTTTTCTTCTAACTTTCAGAGCTTTTCTTTCGCACTTTTCCCGTTCGGCGGCATTTTCTGCGGCTTTGCGGGCAAAAGATTCCTGTGCCCTGAATTCCGCGGTGCCTTTGCCTGGTATTATTTTTTTCCACGTGCCGTCAGCGTTGAGTTCCCATGCGTGAGTATTGTCCATGAAGTAGCTTTCCAGGGCAGATGCAATGCGGTGTTTGTGTTCCGGCGAGCTGACCGGGAAGAGCAGTTCCACGCGGTGGTCCAGGTTTCGGGTCATCCAGTCGGCACTTGAAAGAAACACGTCCTGCCGCCCTCCATTGAAGTACATAAAAGCCCGGGTATGTTCCAGAAACATATCAATAATACTGATAACCCGTATGTTT
>PDRU01000145.1:0-608 GCA_002748225.1 Spirochaetales bacterium
TGGGTGATTCATTAATTCTGATTCACAAAAACAGACCGGACTCAAATTTACTTCTTTCCGCGCCAGCCTTGCAAGCCTTATTCAGAGAGCTGCTTTGCGTGTGCCTCTATTAAGGCCGCAGTGTATAGAGCAGGGCCGCAGAGCTTTCCCGGAACACATAACGGAATCTATAACGGGGTCTGTTCCCATTTGTCTTTCGGGGTTACTATGCGCTAGACATGAAACAGGCGGCAGGCAATAACAAATTATGTTCTCTTTATAAGGGCCGCCTCTGGCCCTGTTTCCGCGCGGGCCTTGAGGACAAAGCCTTTATGCGCCGAATGCTCCGCATTGCCGGTCCCATTTGTCTGCACATGCTCCTGGTTAACGGCGTAACTGTTGCCGATACAATGATGATCAGCCGGCTGGGCGAAACCGCTGTTGCCGCGGTTGGACTGGCCAACCAGATGTTTTTTCTGGTTTTTCTGGCCTTTTTCGGCATTACCAGCGGAACCAGTATTTTTGTGGCCCAGTTCTGGGGAGACAAAGACCGGGAAGGGATCAGTCATGTTATGGGCATTTCGCTGATAGCCATTCTGTTTTTTGCGGTTTTATTTGCCCTGGCATCC